>JAISJJ010000103.1 GCA_031261585.1 Oscillospiraceae bacterium | reverse complement strand
CGTAGAACTCGTCAGCTGTCGCGATGATCGCGTCGCGGTTCACGTTTTCGGCGTTGTCCTGAACGGCGACGACGTAGAATCCCACGCGTTTCGCCGTGGCAATCGCGTGTTTCGCGTCCTCGAACACGACGGTCTCCGTCGGTTCGGCACCCATGAACTCGGCGGCGAGCAGGAAAATCTTCGGTTCGAGCTTGCCCGTGTCGTGCTCCGCGCACGTGAAAATGTGCGCGAAATAGTCGCTCAGCCCGAGACGGCGCAACGCCGCCTCGACGTGGACACGGTTCGTCGCGGTGCATATACACATCGGCACACCCGCATCGCGCAACGTGTCGAGTACGCGCATGATCCCCGATTTCGGCATCGGCACGTTGCCGTAAAACCTCAGCAGGTGCGCGTCGAGTGTCGCGTTCAGTTCCTCGAACGTGCGGTCGGGCGCGTAGGTGTCGCGCAGATAGTTCAGCACCTCGTTGCCCGAGAGTTTGCGCACGCCCTCGAACAACCCGTCGTCGGCGGTGTGTCCCAGCTCCGCGAGCACGTCGAAATAGACCGTCTCATAGATAAACATGGAGTCGAGCAGTGTGCCGTCCATGTCGAAAATCGCGCCATTAATGTGCATTTGGAGTGTCCTTTGATGTGAGATTGAAATTACGCCGCCACAGGCGGCGCGGCGCAACGCGCCGTAGCGAAGGGCAAATTCACTTTGCCCGAGCGATTTTTAACCGCCGTCCATGTCGAAAATCGCGCCTTTTATGTGCATTTGGAGTGTCCTTTGAAGTGAGATTTGCGCAGGGAGGTCGAATCGCTAAAATAAATCGGAATGTGTACCCGTTCGGGTCAAATACAGGAATAACGTGTCCTCAGACACCTCGTAAATAAGGAGCCAATCGAATAACAGATGGCACTCGCGGCAACCCTCATACTCGCCCTCAAGCGCGTGATCCTTGTATTTCGGATCGAGCGGAACGCCGAGACGCAAGAGTTTTATGACCTCGGTCAGCAAATCGATGTTGTACCCTCGCTTTTGCACACGTTTCAGATCCTTTTGAAATCGCGCCGACGGTTTTACTGTGAGCATCACGAGAGCAACTCCCGCATCATCTCGTCAACGTCGGTGTACGACTTGCCGAGTGTCGGATCGGCTTTCATAGCCCGTACTTCTTCGATAGCCGCGATCGTCTCAGCGTTCGGAGTGTTTCGGGAAATCTCAAATGGTATGCGCTGCTCGCGCACAGCTTGTTTCAAAAACATGACGTATGCGGTCGTCATATTCATGCCGAAATCGTAGAACAACTCCTCGGCTTGCTTTTTCAGCTCAGTATCAATGCGGACTGTAATATTTGTAGTTGACATTCACATAGCTCCTTTCATATTGCCGATTATATTATAATACAAAATATGTGCGGTGTCAATACACGGCACATATTTTATATTATCGCCATCGCGTCGCCGAAGCTGAAAAATCTGTACCGCTCGCGCACGGCGGCGGCGTACGCCGACAACACGCGTTCGCGACCCGCGAGTGCGGAGACGAGCATGATCAGCGTCGACTCGGGCAGGTGGAAGTTCGTGATCAGTCCGTCGATGGCGCGGAATTTGTACCCCGGGTAGATAAATATGTCCGTGAAGCCCGCGTATGCGCGGATTTTGCCGTTCTCGTCGGTTGCGGATTCGAGCGTGCGGCAGGACGTGGTGCCGACCGCGATCACGCGCCCGCCGCGCGCTTTGACCGCGTTGATGCGCGCCGCCGTATCGGCGGCAATCTCGCAGTACTCCGCGTGCATCTCGTGGTTTTCGATGTCGTCGGCTTTCACGGGGCGGAATGTGCCGAGACCGACATGCAGCGTGAGGTATTCGATGTCGACACCTTGCGCCGCAATGGTTTTAAGCAGTTCGGGCGTGAAATGCAACCCCGCCGTGGGTGCGGCGGCGGAACCCGACTCGCGCGAGTACACGGTCTGATACCGTTCCGCGTCGGGCAGTTCCGCGTGGATATACGGCGGCAGGGGAACGCGCCCAAGCCGCTCGAGAATTTCAAGAAATACGCCGTCATAATCGAATTTCAGCAGACGGTTGCCGCCCGCCGCGATCTCGACGACCGTCGCCGATAGTTCATCGGCGAACGTGACGCGGGTGTCGGGTTTCATCTTGCGTCCCGGGCGCGTCAGACATTCCCACACGCCGCCGCCCGTTTCGCGCAGCAGCACGACCTCGATCGCGCCGCCCGTGGCGAGTTTGCCGAACAGCCGCGCGGGTATCACGCGCGAATCGTTCAGCACGAGACAGTCGCCCGCGCGCAGCAGACTCGGCAGATCGCGGAATTGCAGATGCCCGATATCTCCGCTATCGCGCGGCAGCACCAACAGCCGCGAGTCGTCGCGGCGTTCGAGCGGGGTCTGCGCTATCAGTTCCTCGGGGAGCTCGTAGTAAAAATCGCTCTTCTTCACGCTTTTAGGGCTATATCGCGCGTGTGCCGTCGGCGTACGTGATCTCAACGCCCGTGAAATAGAAGTGAATAATCTCGTCAAACGTCTTGCCGTGTACTTTCGCCATCGAGTACGCGCCCCACTGGCTCATGCCGACATTGTGACCGCGCCCGAAGCCCTGAAATACGAAGTTGCCGTCGACCTTTCCGTCCGAGGACGGCGACGAACCGCCGCCCGTCGAGGTATCGGCGGAGTACGTCACCTCGACCACGTCGTCGCCCGACAGCGCGTACAAGCCGCCCGAGACGGATTCAATGCTGCCGTTCGCGCTGACCACAAATAAATCGCCGTTGACGCTGATTGTACCCGAATTGCCGAGGACATAGACGCTTGACGCGCCCGAGTTGGAATTGCCGTTGTCGGGGGTCGAACCGCCCACGCCGAAGCGGATTGCGGGTACGCCGAACGCCGAGCGAATCCTGTCGCCGTTGGTGACCGTGAACACCTTGCCGTTAACGTCCGTGAGCGTGATCTCTTTGGCGTTGCCCGTCGGTGTCGTGCTAGTGATTGCGACGCTTTTTATCGTGGCGCAGGTGTAACCGCGCGCGTTGAGCCGCGTCGTCAACTCCTGCGGCGTATACTTCACCGTCCACGCGTAGTTTGAGATTTGACTTGCGACGTCTGCCTCGTAGGGGTCGGTAACGCCGATGAGATACGGAATCGACGAACCCCAGACGTTGACGACACTCTCTGTCGCGCCGCCGTCACTCGCGGTGTAAAACGTGGTGCATATCGCGCCGTTGTAGGTTATGTACATGCCCGCCGTCTCGTTGACGGCTTGATCCGTCAGAGCGTTTGCCGAGTTGGTGCCGTAGTAGACCTGACAATCGTCGGTGTCGCAGAGGTCAAAGCCGTATGAGGAGTGTTTGTCGAGATTTGCGGCAGCGTATGTACGCGCGCAAACCGCCTGTGCTTTCAGAGCTTCGAGCGGCCACGTGTTCCCCATCTCGTACGGCAGGACGCCCTTTACGTAGTCGTCCATCAGCACGAAGTTGATGATGGTGAGGTCGCCGCCGCTCGCGCGGTTGTACTGGAACGCGCCGTAGTACTTGTAGCCCTTGAACCACGTCAGTGCTTTGCCCGACGATTTCGGGCGCACCGCGAGTTTGACGTTGGAACTGTCGAACTCGAATATCACGCGATTCGTACCCGTCGAGACGACGGATATCGTCTGTGACGTACCCGCGTTGACCGCCGCGTTGCCGCCGAAACCGAGATTCGCCATAGCGGTCTCGGCCGCCGCCGCCGTCGTGTAGTTGCCCGAGCAGACGTGAAACTCGCCGCCGACATATTTGATGAAGTAGTTGGGTATGCCCTGCGACTGCGCCGCCTCGACAGCGTCCGCATAGCTCGAACGCCCGTTGTTGAACTGAATGTGGAAGCAGCCGACGACCGTGTTACCTGTGGAGCCGACCTTGTACGCGTTGTTCGTTGAGTCGTAGTACATGTTCACGTCGCGCAGCATGGAGATGCTGTCGCCCGACGTGTACTCGGCGAGCTTGACGAACTTGCGGTCGGAGTCGAAATACCCGAAATCGTAGCCGTAGCCCACGCTGTTTTGCAGATTCGCGGACGGCAGCGCGTTAGAGCCATAGTACAGCCCGACGCGCACGGTGTCGCTCGGCAGACTGAGCGCGACGGCGCGCGGCGGCAGTGGCGCGAGCGCGAGTAAGATTGCGACGACAGCCGCGAGTGAGTATATTTTGGCGCGCGTCGCGCTGTTAGTTCGTTGCTTTTTAATGTTCAAGCCGAATCCTCCAAAAAAATGTTGACTGTAATCGCCGTCGGTGTTACAATATATAAATTAAAGTTGCGGCGAACAGGCAAACCAATGCTTATTCGTCAGTATATCACATTTTTCGACATTTGGCAAGTTTCAATATCATTACGCATAAATATATAGCAGACGCAGTCAACAGGGGGATTTATGGCAAGGTACAGAGTGGGTATTATAGGGGCCACGGGCATGGTCGGGCAGCGGTTTGTGACGCTGTGCGCCGCGCACCCGTGGTTTGAGATCGCGGTACTCGCGGCGTCGAGCCGCAGTGCGGGCAGGACATACGGTGAGTGCGTCGAGGGTCGGTGGCTCATGGCGGCACCGTTGCCAGAGAACGTGCGCGATATTGTTGTGCGCGACGCGACGGCTGACATCGACGCGATAACGCGGTCGGTGGACTTCGTGTTTTCCGCCGTCGACATGAAAAAGGACGAGATTCTCGCGTTGGAGGAGGCTTACGCCAAACGCGAGTGTCCCGTCGTGTCGAACAACTCGGCTCACCGCTGGACTGGCGACGTGCCGATGGTCATACCCGAGTTGAACGCGGAACACCTCTCCGTCATAGAATACCAGCGGAAAAGACTCGGCACATCGCGCGGATTTATCGCGGTGAAGTCGAACTGCTCGATACAGAGCTACGTCCCCGCGCTGCACCCGCTGCTCGATTTCGGCATAACACGCATACTCGCGACCACATATCAGGCGATCTCGGGCGCGGGCAAGACGTTTGCGCAGTGGTCTGAGATGGTCGACAACGTGATACCGCTTATCGGCGGCGAGGAGGAGAAATCCGAAAAGGAACCGCTGAAAATCTGGGGTGCCGTCGAGAACGGCGTGATCGTCCCCGCGACAACGCCGTCGATCACGACGCAGTGCATACGCGTACCCGTTACGGACGGTCACCTCGCCGCCGTGTTTGTGTCGTTCGACCGAAAACCGTCGGCGGAGGAGATGCGAAAACGCTGGTCGGAGTTTCGCGGACTGCCGCAGGAGTTGAATCTGCCGTCGGCTCCGAAACAGTTTTTGCGATACTTCGACGAGGAGAACCGACCGCAGGTTAAACTCGACCGCGAACTCGAAGGCGGCATGGCGGTCAGCATCGGTCGTCTGCGCGAGGACACGCAGTACGATTACAAATTCGTGTGTCTGTCGCACAACACCCTGCGCGGTGCGGCGGGTGGCGCGGTACTGCTCGCGGAACTGCTGTGCGAGCAGGGCTATATTGCCGCAAAATGACATTAAGGACTGTTACACTTAACCGAGACAGCTCCCGTAGGGGCGGGGTTAACCCGCCCTTCCATCAAACCGAAAGGACAAATTTATCATGAAAACACCCGTATTTATCGGCTCATCGGTCGCGATCGTAACGCCGTTTACGGATAACGGCGTTGATTATCCGAAGCTCGCCGAACTCATTGACGAACAGTTAGCCGCGGGAACCGCCGCGATTACGATCTGCGGCACGACAGGCGAGTCGTCCACGCAGTCGCTCGAGGAGCACATGGTCACGGTCGACTTCGCGGTCAAGCACGTCAACAAGCGCGTAAAAGTCGTCGCGGGTACAGGCTCGAACGACACGGAAGCCGCATTGCTGCTGTCACAGGCGGCGGAGAAATCAGGTGTCGACGCGCTGCTGCTCGTCACGCCGTACTACAACAAGACGACACAGCGCGGGCTGATCACGCACTATACATATATCGCCGACCGCGTGAACACCCCGATGATACTCTACAACGTGCCGAGCCGCACGGGGTTGTCGTTCACCGCCGAGACGTACCGCGAGCTTGCGAAGCACCCGAACATCAACGGCGTAAAGGAAGCGTCGGGCAAGTTCGACCTCATCGCGTCGACGCTCGCGACGTGCGGCGACGATTTCAACATTTGGAGCGGCAACGACTCCGAGGTCGTGCCGATGATGTCGCTCGGCGCGAAAGGCGTGATCTCTGTCGCGGCGAACATCATACCGCGCGAGATGGCGGCGATGACCGACGCGTGTCTCAAAGGAGACTTCAAGCTCGGCTCGGAATTGCAACTGCGCTATTTCGACCTGATCGACAGGCTGTTCGTCGAGGTGAACCCGATCCCGATAAAGACCGCGATGAACCTCATGGGCAAAAACGTCGGAAAACTGCGCCTGCCGCTCGTCGACATGGATCCGAAAAATCTCGAACTGCTGAAAGTGTCGATGCGCAACGTGGGACTGCTTTGACAGATACCGGATATCGGATATGGACGCGGCGGGAGCAAGACGGGGGAACAAACCCCCGCCGTCTGCGGACGGCACCCCCTTTCCGAAAAGGGGGCAAAGGGTTGGACGAGGGTTACGCGGGGAACTCCCTCCGCCGTCTGCGGACGGCACCTCCCTCCGAGAGGGAGGCAAGGTTTGGATGCGGAACGTTTTCCCCCGTCCAAAGTCTCCCTCACAGAGGGGGATGTCACGAAGTGACAGGGGGAGACCGCGCCAAGACCCGCACACGCACCAACGGCGCGCAACAAAAAACACAGAAGACACATGGAGGACGGGGTTTTTGATCTCGTCCTCACGATTAGAGCGGCGAGGGGATAGGGTATGACAAGAATCATTATTTCGGGCGTTTCGGGGCATCTGGGACAGGCTGTGTTGGGGCTTGCGCGGAACGACAAGACCGTCGAGGTCGTCGCGGGATTGCGGCGCGGCGCGGGCGGGGATTACGGTTTTCCCGTGTTCCGCGACGCGTTGGACTGCGATATCGCGGCTGATGTGCTCGTCGATGTGTCGTCGGCGGACGCGCTGTCGGGGCTGTTGAGGTTCGCGCAACTGCGCCGTGTTCCGCTCGTGCTGTGTACGACGGGGTACGACGCCGACGCGCTTGACCGCATACGCGAGTGCAGCCGCGACGTGCCGATACTGCGCTCGGGCAACATGTCGCTCGGCGTGAATCTGTTGCTCGAACTGACGCGGCGCAGTGCTGTCGCGCTCGGTCCCGATTTCGACGTTGAGATCGTCGAGAAACACCACCGCCGCAAGGTCGACGCGCCGTCAGGCACCGCGCTCATGCTCGCGGAAGCCGCCGCAGGTTCGATGTGGGACAAGCCCGACTTCGTATTTGAGCGCGCGAGCCGCCGCGAGCCGCGACGCGACGGCGAGATCGGAGTGTCCTCCGTGCGCGGCGGCACGATTGTCGGCGAACACGAGGTGATTTTCGCGGGCAACGATGAGGTGATCGAACTGCGCCACGTCGCCTACTCGCGCGACGTGTTCGCCGTAGGTGCGATCCGCGCGGCGAAGCACATGGCGGGTGTCACGGCGTCGGGGCTGTACGACATGCAGGACGTGTTGGCGGACAACAGGTGATGAGCGGAACGGCGGGTGCCGATGAAAAAAGTGCTTGCATTACGGAGCGAGGTGTGGTATAATCATCGAGCTTTGGGGGATTAGCTCAGCTGGGAGAGCGCTTGAATGGCATTCAAGAGGTCAGGGGTTCGATCCCCCTATTCTCCACCACAAAAACCGCGTAGTCGCAACGACTACGCGGTTTTGTTGTTTTCTGTTGCGTTGATTTGTATGTAGCGGGTATGTAGCGAATGACCGCAAGAGCGGAGTTCGTTTTGGAAATCTCGCTCCAACGAATCTTGCGAGATTCGTTTGGAGGCACGGCTGGTTTTTCGCTTCGTCACCGTGTTCCCACCATAAAATAATCGGGGTGATCCGTGTAATTCGGATAATCGGGATACTCAGGATACTCGGGGTTGTATTCGGGGTGGTCGGGTATTTCAGGCGTGGGCGGCACGTAGTTGTCGTCGATGTACTCGAACGTGAACACGTTCTCGGACGCGATACCGCTCAGCGTGACCTGACGCGTCGTTGCGCCGATCGGCGTGTAACCGTCGAAGTCGCGGGCTTTTACCGTGATCTCCGTGCCTACCCTGCCCTGCGATGTCTCCGTGTCTATTACCTCGCCGCCGCTCACGTAGCGCACCGTGTAATCCACAACTCTGATACCGGGAACGGGTGTCTGCGACGTGTTTTCGGGTACCCTGAACTGCTTTATCGGCGTTATCGACTCGTCCGAGTGGACGATTGACATGACTTTTTTGAACAGAATGACGGACGGACTGCCCGCCGCGCAGTAGATGTGCTCGGGCGCGTCGTACCCCGACCACACGGCGGCGACGTAGTACGGCGTGAACCCGACGAAATAGCGATCCTTGTTGTTCGTCGTGGTACCCGTCTTGCCCGCAGCGGGCATATCGCCCAGATTCGCGCCCGTACCCGAGCCCCACTGCAACGCGGAGCGCATTATATCCGTCATCCAGTACGCCGTCGTCTCGCTGACCGCGATCTGGCGCACGGGGCGGTTGTCAATGATGATATTGCCGTCGTTGTCCGTCACCGTCGTGTACGTGATACCCTCTGTGCGCACACCGCCGTTCGGGAACATCGTGTACGCGGACGCCATCTCGCGCGGTGTCGCACCGACCGTGAGCTGTCCGACCGCCATCGGCGCGTAGTCCTCGTCGCGCGGGTCGAGGTCGAACCCGAGCGTCTGCGTCATAAATCTGTACGCCACAGCGGGCGTCACCTTGTCGAGCAGTTGCGCAGAGATCGTGTTGCGCGATTTCGCCAACGCGGTGCGAATGTTGATCAGCCCGATGTAATCGTGGTCGTCGTTCAGCGGATACCACCCTTTCGCGGCTTCGGACAACTCCATCGGCGCGTCGTCCACCATCGTCTCGGGCGTTATAAGCCCGTTCTCCATCGCGAGCGAGTACACCGCGATCGGCTTTATCGACGAACCCACGGGTCGCCGTCCGAGATCGCTCGTCGCGCGGTTCAACCCGAGATTTACAGTCTTTTCGCCGACACCGCCGACGATGCCGACGATATACCCGTTGTACGGGTCCATGATCACCATCGCGGACTGTAACTGCTTCGGAGTACCCGTCGTCACGGGGATCTGCGACAGGTCGGTGTATATCTGATCCATAGCCGCCTGAATACGCGGGTTCATCGTCAGCATGATGCTGTAACCGCCGCGATACAGGGCGCGCTCCGCCTCTGACCGCGTGATACCGCGCAGCGCGGCGAGGTCGGTCACCACGTCGGATATCGCGGACTCGACGAACCACGGGTAGATTACGGGCGTGTACTTGCTGTTCTCGCCGCGTTTGAACACGAGTTCCTGCGCTTGCGCCGCGCTCATCTCCTCGTGCGAGATGTACCCCTGCTGGTACATCTCGTTCAGAATATTTTCCTGCCGCGTCTTGTTGTTCTCGCGGCTGATATACGGGTTGTAGCGCGACGGGTTGTTCGTGATACCGACGATGGACGCACACTCGGCGAGCGTCAGCTCATCGAGCGACTTGCCGAAATAGTAGTCCGCCGCCGCCGCGACACCGTACACCGAGCCGCCGAAGTTGACCTCGTTCAGGTACCACGTGATGATATCGTCCTTGCCGTACCGCTGCTCAAATTCCAGCGCGCGGAAAATCTCCTGCAACTTGCGCGTCACCGTCGCCTGATCCTCTCCTGTGAGGTTTTTCAGGAGCTGCTGAGTGATCGTCGAGCCGCCGAAGTTGTCGCGCATACCGATGAACATGTTCGTGAACGCCGCGACGGTGCGGTACCAGTCCACGCCGTGGTGTTCGTAGAAGCGTTTGTCCTCAATCGCGACTATCGCGTTGCGCATGAACTCGGGTATCTCGTCGTAATCCGCCCAGACACGGTACTCCGAGCTTTGCAGCGTCGCGACCTCCTGTTTCACGCCGTTATCGTCGATACAGTAGAACGTACTCGACAGGTTCATCTGGTACTCCTCGAGCGAGATATCCAGCCCGCCCGTGAGGTTCGTCTTGACGTATATCACGAATATGCACGCGAACAGCGTCGCCGTCGTGACAACTATGAGCAAAACGGCACCCATCGCACGCAAAATGAGCGCGAAGAGATCACCCGCAGCCGCGGCTGTCGTCTTTGCGGCGTGTTTCGCCTGACTGCGCGTGATGTGCGGGAGTTTAATATGCGGCAACTTAAAGGACGGCTTGCGCAAAAATCTCACCTCTGGGAGACAAATTTCAGTATTGATAACCGATAGTATTATATCACATCAAGTCAATAGTTTTGTGAACACTGTTTGAATTTCTGCGGCGCGGGGCATAATTCGGATAATCGCAATTCAGCACATTTCAAGGAGAATACACCATGCGAACGACAATTGCCGCACTCGCCGTCGCGCTCACGCTCGTATTCGGCATCGCCGCCGCCTCTGTTACGGCATTTCGCAAGCCCGCCGCCGAGACCGTGTTCGCGCCCAACCCTCCCGCGTCCGACATCGCCGAGACCGCAACGCCGTCGTACACACTGCGCGTGACGGACGGCTTCGTCGCCGTGTACACGGACGCGTCGGACACGCCGATGCTCGTCACGGACATCGACGTATCGCATCTGCGCCGCGCCGACCTCGAAATGTTCGAGAGCGGTATCGTACTGCACTCGTACGAACAACTCGTCGAGCTGTTGCAGGATTACAGCAATTAGCCTTGCTTGCACGGTTCGTTCCGCTGCCGCACGTTGGTGCGCGTCAGGCTCATGGCTCCCGCGCACGTGTCGCGGTTTGTGTAGGGGCGACCCTGCGTGGTCGCCCTGTTGTGGTGCGAATAACCCCGACGGGCGGCTGATAGCCGCCCCTACGGCACTGCCCCGCATCTCCCGTCCAAACCCTGCCCCCTTTCGGAAAGGGGGTGCCGACCGCAGTCGGCGGGGGTTTGCCCCCGTCCATATCCGTTGTTAACAAATTTTTCTCTTGCGTTTTTCGCGCGTTGTGATACAATAAAGATGCCTGTCGAGCATAGCGCGTTTTGCGCGGCTCGCCACAGGCGCGATCACGTATAACACTTCTGTGAGGTATTCATCAATGAGCGAAGAACTTGAAAACGAATTCGGCGGCGACTTCATCACTATCACGGACGACAACGGCGAGGAGTTCGAGCTGGAACTGATTGACACGCTGGAACTGGGCGGCGAGACGTACACGCTGTTCCTGCCCGCCGATATGGAGGAGGACGACCCCGACTTCGGCTACATCATCCTGCGCATAGTCGAGGAGGGCGGCGTTGAGGAGTTCGTGTCGATCGACGACGACGCGGAGACTGAGCGCATATACGAGGCGTTCATGGAGCATCTGTTCGACGAGGACGAGTAAAGCGCGACGGCGTTCCGCGCATTGTTGTAACGAAACTGTAACAATTTCGACAAGATTTCCTATTGCAATGCGGCTCGTTTTGTGTTATCATCTAACCATAGTTGCTCAACGATCCCTGTCCTGTGCGTGATAGGTTCGTTTAAAACCCACAAAGCAAATAAGGGATGCTGACTCTCTCGGTGAATTGCAGGCCTCCCGCACCGTAACCAATCGGTCGCGGAAGTTGGAAGCAGAGAAGCCGACAGGAGGCAACCCACCTGCCGCATGGCGGGTTTGCTGCGGGCTTACACGGCAGGATGGGGGGACGACGACAGTTAACAATTAACAGTTGACAGTTAACAGTTGAGGACGGGGGTCACGGTTTTGCCGTGACCCTCGTCCTTTTTGTTGACTTTATATAAAAGACGAGGGTTACGGCTAAGCCGCAACCCTCGTCTTTTTTATGTTTGTTTACTCTTCGATTTCTATTTCGGTGTTTGGGTGGTCTGTGTCGTATACTATCGCGTCACCGCCGCTGTTGTCGTCCTCGTCGTCGTACTGACCCTGCTCTTCCTCGAGGAGGGCGCGGATCGACAGCGATATCTTGTGGCGGTCGAAGTCAATGTCCGTTATCTTGACGTTGACCTCGTCGCCCTCGTGCAGAACCTCTGCGGGCGAGTTGATACGGTGATCCGTGATCTGTGACACGTGGATCAAGCCGTCAACACCGGGCAGAACCTGCGCAAACGCGCCGAACGCCATGAGTTTCACGACCTTCACAGGTGCCGTGTCGCCGATACCGTACTTCGTCGTGAACTCTGTCCACGGCTCCTTCTCGCGATCCTTCGCGCCGAGCGATATTTTGCGGCGTTCGGGGTCGTAGCTGATTACGTACACGTCAAGCTCGTCGCCGACCTTGACGACCTCCGACGGCTGACGCACACGCTGCCACGTCAGTTCGGACACGTGAACCATGCCGTCCACGCCGCCGACATCGACAAACGCGCCGTAGCTCGTCAGCGATTTGACGACACCGTGGTACTTCTTGCCGACCTCGATCTCCTCCCAGATTTTCGCGGAGTTGAGCTTGCGCTCCTCGTTCGTGACGGCGGAGATGGAACCGACCACGCGACGACGCTGCTGATTGACCTCGCGCACCAAGAGTTTGACCGTCTTGCCGACGAGCTGGTTCAGATCGGCTTCACGCGGCAATCCCGACTGCGACGCGGGAATGAACACGCGGATACCGCGCACTGTGACGACCAGTCCGCCCTTGTTGACCTCTGCGACCTTGCCCTCGACGACGGTGTGATCCTCGCTCGCGGCGGTGATGTCCGACCAGCTCTTGATCGCGTCGATTCTGCGGCGCGACAGTTGGACGTAACCCTCGACATCGTTCACGCGGATGACAAACGTCTCGATCGGATCGCCGATTTTCACGATCTCCTCGGGCGGCTTCGTCGGGTCGTCCGACAGCTCGGAGATCAGGATATATCCCGACTGCTTTATGCCAAGGTCAACCGTAACCTCCGTCGGTGTGATTGCCGCAACAGTGCCGACAACCCTGTCGCCCGTCTTGAGTATTTTGATTGATTTTTCCAGCATCTCCTCGAACGTCTCAGGCGCAGCGGGCTGAGCGTCCTCCGTCGTCTCCGATGCGGGAGTTTCCGCTGTCGGTTCGGCGGTTTCAGCTATCGGCTCGGCGATCTCTGCCGTCGGTTCGACTGCGGGAATTGCGGTTTCCTCAGAGATTTCAGTTGACACTATCGGTTCAACAGTCTCTTCGGAGCGGGTTTCGAGTTCATCGTACATCTTCTGGTTGACCTCCATAATTATGCGGGCAGGTGTTGACGCTCCGGCGGTTACGCCCACCGTGATATCGCCCGATATGCGGGGCAGCTCTTCCGCCGACTCGACAAAAAACGTCTGTGTGCATTGATCCGCCGCGATCTCATACAGCCGCATCGCATTCGCGCTGTGGCGATCCCCGATCACTATCATGACATCGCACCGCGATGCCAACTCGCGAGTCTCAGACTGACGTACCTGTGTCGCAGCGCATATTGTATCATATATTTTTGCATTTGTACACAGTTTTTTTGCCGTTTCGCCCGTTTTTTCAAAAATTCCGCGCAAAAGTGTCGTTTGGAACACCACCGCGACGGGCAGATCTCCCCTATCGCCTTCGATTATCCACTCCGCGAACCCCTCCGCCGAGTCGAACACCGCACATTCGCGCACCTGACCCGCCGTCGCCGTGACCTCCGCGTGGTCGCGCGCGCCAATGATAACGGGCAACCGCCCCTCGTCCTCCGCGTCGCGCACGATGCGGTGAATCTTCTCGACGAACGGACACGTCGCGTCGACGACCTCCACGTTCATCCGCGCCAACGCGTCCGTGATTTCCCGCGTGACACCGTGCGAGCGCAGGATCACGGCGGCGTTTTCACCCTCGCGCACGTCGCCGACGCTGTTCGCGACCGTGGCACCGAGCGCGGCAAGCTCGTCCGTCACCGATTTGTTGTGTATCAGCTCGCCGAACGTGCAGCACGGCGCGCAACGCCCCGCCGTCTCCGTCGCGAGCGTCACCGCGCGCTCAACACCGAAGCAGAACCCCGCGGATTTCGCAACAATTACCGTCACGGCGCAAGCTCCGCAATCCTGCCCATCAACTCGGCGGACAGACGCTCCGTGTCCTCTGGCGTGAGCCGCACGTGCGCGGGGTTCACCTCGTACGGCACCCCGATAACGACCGTGTTGCGGCGGAAAATCCGCTTGCGGCGCGGAATGTATACGGGCAGAATCGGCGCGCGCGTCTTGTCCGCTATGCGCACCGCGCCCGTCTTTGCGGCGACGGATTCGTCCTCCGTCACGCGCGTCCCCTGCGGAAATATCGCGACCTTGCCGCCGATTTTCAGGTGCGCCATACTCTCCCGCACGGGCGTGATATCCGCTATACTGCGGTCGACGCGTATCATGCCGACAGAGCGCAAAAACGCGCCGACGACGGGGATACGGTACAGCTCCACTTTCGTCAGTATGCGCAGATGGTCGCTGATCGGCAGCATGTCGAGCAGGAAGAACGGGTCGACGTTCGACGTGTGGTTCCCGCAGACGACGCACGCGCCCTCGGGTATATTCTCGCGTCCGATGAAGCGTGTGTGCGCGAACAGCCACATCAAGATTTTCAGAATGGGGTACCAACGCCGATATGCTCTATACTGTTTTGTGTATGGTTTTGTCATGGTCTGTCTCCGTGAAATCGTTCTCGCACAAGGCTTTTCAGGACATCGAACGCCTGTTCGACGTTCAGCTCCGACGTGTCGATATGCACCGCGTCGGCGGCGGCGCGCAACGGCGCGAGTTCGCGGTTTGAGTCCTTCATATCGCGGTACTCCATGTCTCGCCGCACGTCGTCGTACGTCGTCGCGACGCCTTTTTCCTGTAATTCGAGCAACCGCCTGTCGGCGCGCACCTCGGGCAGCACGGTCAAGAATATCTTCAACCCCGCGTTCGGCAGTACGACGGTTCCGATATCGCGCCCGTCCATCACCACGTCGTTGTCGCGCGCCAAACTCCGCTGCGTTTCGAGCAAAAACGCCCGAACGGCAGGCATCGCGGCGGCATCGGCGGCGTATATCGACACCTCGGGTGTGCGTATCGCGTCAGACACGTCCTCGCCGTTCAGCAGTACGCGCTGCGCCCCCGCGCCGTCGAACCGCAACGTGATGTTGATGTCCGCGAGCAGTTCCGTGACGCGCGTCTCGTCTTTCGACGCGACACCGCGTCGGCTCGCGTACAGCCCTATCGCGCGGTACAGCGCGCCCGTGTCGACGTGCAGCAGTCCGAGTTCGCGCGCCGCCGTCTTTGCGAGCGTAGATTTTCCCGCGCCTGACGGACCGTCAATCGCGATACTTTTTGCTTCCATTTTGCATATTCCTGTCATTATAGTTGTGTGCGCCGACGCGCATTGTGCGGGCGATTGACAATTAAGCGTGCTGCGGCACGGGGTACGCCGCTGCCCCGTCTGCAAGGCGGAGCCTTGCGGACGACGGGTATTCGCGGCGGCGCGCGTCAATCGGTCAGCGGTGCGGATTGTGTCGGCAAGCGTGTTTGTGCGCGAATCTCGTTCGTGGGCAAATAAAGCGGTTCGCTTCGCTGCCGCCTTGCGGTGCGCGTGTTGGTCTTGGTTCTCACGCACGTGTATCGGTTTGTGTAGGGGCGACCCTGTGTGGTCGCCCTGTTGTGGTCTGCAAAATTCCGACGGGCGACCAATGGTCGCCCCTACGGCGCATTATCCACCGCAACTCTCGTCCAACCCCTGCCCCCTTTCGCAAAGGGGGTGCCGACCGCAGTCGGCGGGGGTTTGCCCCCACGTCTCTCGTCCTAATTGTCAACTGTCAATTGTCAACTGTCAACTGCCATCGTCGCCGCCGCATACGCCGTGCTCCATGCGATTTGCAAATTATAACCGCCCGTGTAGGCGTCGCAGTCGAGTACTTCGCCCGCGAAATGCAGGTTGCGCGTGAGTTTGGACTCCATCGTCGCGGGTACGAGTTCGCGCGTACTCACGCCGCCTGACGTGATGATCGCCTCTGCGACGGGGCGCGTGCCGCTGACCGCCACGTCGAACGATTTCAGCATTTCGAGCAACCGACGACGCTCCTCGCGCGTCACCGAGTGCGCCTTTGTGTGCGGGTCTATGCCTGACCGCGCGACGATAACGGGTATCATCAGGCGCGGCAGGAGATTGTCGAGCGCGTTGATGAAGTCGCGGTTCGCGTTCTCGCGCAGATCGCGCACGAGCCGCGCGTCGAGCGTCGTCTCGTCGAGCGCGGGTTTGAGGTCGAGCGCGACGCGGTATTCGCGCTTCCCGAAATCGCGCATATGCGCCGACGCGGACAGCGCGAGCGGTCCCGACAGCCCGAAATGCGTGAACAACAGTTCGCCGAAGTCTTGGAAAATGGGCTTTTTTTCGCCGTCATACACGTTCATCGCGACGTTGCGTAAACTCAGCCCCATCATCTCGCCGCAGAACGCGTCGGGCGACACGAGCGGCACGAGCGACGCGCGCGGTTCCGCAACCGTGTGTCCGTGCGCGCGGGCTATCGCGTAACCCGCGCCCGTGCTGCCAGTCGCGGGATAGCTCACGCCGCCCGTCGCGACGATCACGGCGCGGCACGGCAACGTATCGCCGTCCGCCGTGACCGACGTGACGGAACCGTCCGCCGCGTTAACCGCGCTGACGCGTCCGCGCAATATCTCGACACCGAGCCGCCGCATTTCGCGCACGAGCGCGTCGGCAACATCGTTCGCGTTGTCGGAGACGGGAAAAACGCGTCCGCCGCGCTCGGTTTTCAGCGGTACGCCGAGGTCTTCAAAGAACGAAATCGCGGCGGACGGCGGAAACGCGTGCAGCGCGGACATGAGAAACTTCCCGCCCGTCGGCACGTTCGCGATCACGTCGGCAACGGTACAGTCGTTCGTGACGTTGCACCGCCCCTTGCCCGTGATGCGCAGTTTGCGCCCGAGTTGCGCGTTCGGCTCGAAGACGGTCACACGCAGTCCGCGCCGCGCGGCTACGATCGCGGCGAACATGCCAGCCGCTCCCCCGCCGACCACGATAACGTCAGTCGTCACGTTTTTCGTATACCCCGTACTCGTCCCAGACGCGCTCCAAACGCTCGAAATTCGCGTAAATATCCGCACCCGACTTCGCGGAGACCGCCACAATCAACGCATTCACGAGACTGAGCGGCGCGGTGAGCGTGTCGACGAACGACACCATGTCGCTCTTCGCGTACAGCGCGCAATCCGAGAATTTCGCGATAGGCGACGACGCGTTGTCCGTGATGCCGATCACCGTCGCGCCGCACTCGCGCGCGTAGCTCACGGCGCGTATCGTACGGTTCGAGTAGCGCGGAAAACTGAGCGCGATGAACACATCGTCCTTCTTGATGCGTAAAATCTGCTCGAATACTTCGAGCGCGGACGATTCGCTCACGACGCGCACGTTCTCGAACAGCAGATTGAAGTAAAATCCCATGAAATTCGCGAGCGCGGACGAACTGCGCAACCCAAAAATGTAGATATTCCGCGCGTTTGTGATCGCCGTGACGGCGTTGTCGAAATCTGCGCGGGACAGATCCTCCATCGTCTCGCGGATCTGCTCCACGTCCGACGAGAACACGTGCGAGAGAATGTCGCCGCTCTCCAACAGTTCCCGCGCAACCTGAATACGCTCCAACGACGTCATGCGGTTGCGCGCAACGTCCTGCAACGCGCGGCGCATCTCGGGGTAACTGCGGTACCCGAGTTCCTGCGCGAAACGCACGACCGTCGACTCCGACACGCCCGTCTCCGACGCGAGCTTCCCCGCCGTCATGAACGCCGCCTTGTCGTACGACGAGAGTATGTAGCCCGCGATGCTGCGCTGGCTCTTGGAAAAACCGCGAATCCCACCCGCGAGGGCTGTTAAAATATCTTCCATGTGTGCATTTTACCACAGTTTCGTGTATTTGGCAACCGCTATTCACAACAACGGGTCGGTCAAGACCGACCCCTACATATCGCTACCGAACATTGGTGATTTTCAGGGTCTTGGCTCCCTCGCACGTGCTTTGGTTTGTGTAGGGGCGACCCTATGTGGTCGCCCTGTTGTGGTGCGAAAACCTCAACGGGCGACCAATGGTCGCCCCTACGGCACCGCTCCGCAACTTTCGTCCTAATTGTCAACTGTCAATTGTCAATTGTCAACTGACGAATCTCCGCTTTTGTCAGATACCGCCACTCGCCTGGTTTCAGCCGCCCCATCGTCACGGTACCCTCGGCGACGCGAGAGAGACGGCGCACTTCAAGCCCGCACTGTTCGCACATGCGGCGAATCTGGCGGTTGCGCCCCTCGCGTATCGTGATTTTCAGCGCGCCCTCACCCGTCTGTTCGACGGATATCGCGTGAACCGACGCGCCGTCGTCGAGCGTCATCGACTCGCGCAGCACCTCAACCGCCGCACTCAACTCACCGCGCACCGCGACGGCGTACGTTTTCGGCACCTCGTGCGACGGGTGCATGACGCGGTTCGCGAACTCACCGTCGTTCGTCATGATGAGTAGCCCGTCCGACTCGTAGTCGAGCCGCCCGACGGGGTAGACGCGCCCCGGCACGTCGCGCGTCAAATCCGCGACGGTGCGCCGACCGCGATCATCTTTCATCGTCGTCAGCACACCGCGCGGCTTGTTCAGCACTATGTACACGCGCTCGTTTGAACGCGTTACGGCTTGTCCGTCGACGCGAATCTCGTCCGTCTCCGCGTCCGCCGAGTCGCCAAGTTTCGCGACCGCACCGTTGACCGTGACGCGCCCCGCCGTGATCATGCGCTCAGCTTCGCGCCGCGACGCGACACCGTTCGCCGAAATAATCTTCTGAATCCTGTCCACATATCTCCCGTCTTTATCCGTTATCGCCGCAGCGGTCCCGATTTGCCCTGAATAAACAGCGGATTTTTCCGCAAAAAACCGCCTGCCGCGGCTGAATCTCGCCGCGCTACACCGCGCAGCACCGTCTCCGCGAAATACAGCGGTACACGCTCCACCGCCACACCGTCCACCGATATCTCGGCGAACCCCGCCGACGCGCCGCGCACGACAACGGCGTACACAAAGTTCGGCAATTCGACGCTGATCGTCGGCTTCTGACCGCCGCGCACCGTGACCTCAACCGTCTGCTTCATCACGACACCGACCGTGTGCCGCTCCCCCGCTATCACGGGTATCTTGACAGCCGCGAGGTCGTCGCTCGTGACGCTGACGCGCTCAAACTTGCCGAACGCGTAGTTGTACAGCGCGGCGTGGTCGACCCAATCGTTGCCGTCGTACAGCGTCACGGCGATGACACGCACGCCGTCGCGCTCGACGCAGGTGACGAGACTGCGCCCCGTCGCCTCGGTATACCCTGTCTTGCCGCCGATGCAGCCCTCGTAATCCCACAGCAGCTTGTTGTGATTCTTCCAGCTCTGCCCCATCGCGTCGTGATACTTCGTACCCGTGATCCGCGCGAACGTCTCGTTTTGCATCGCCGCGCGCATGATAGTCGCCATGTCGCGCGCCGAGGTGTAGTGGTTCTCGTCGGTCAGCCCGTGCGGGTTCGCAAAACGCGTGTTCGTGCAACCCAGTTCGCGCGCTTTCGCGTTCATCAGCTCGCAGAACTCGGGAACGCCGCCCGCGACATGCCCCGCGATAGTCACAGCGGCGTCGTTGCCCGACACGAGCAGAAGTCCGTACAACAAATCCTCCATCGTGATCGTCTGATTCGCGCGCAGATAAATCGACGACCCCTCGACACCCGCCCACGCGGGTTTCACGGTCACAGTGTCGTCGAGCTGCGCGTGTTCGAGAGCGACGAGCGCGGTCATGATCTTCGTCGTCGAACCCATACCGCGCCGTGTGTCCGCGTCGTGCTCGAACAGCACCGCGCCTGACCTCGCCTCGACGACAATCGCGCTTCTCGCCGAAATATCGGGCGCGCCCTGCGCATACGCACGCAGAACGGCACCCGCGCACAACAGCGCGGCTGCAATCAGACAGATTAGCCTACGTCTCAAATTTCCACCCCGCCTAAACAATTGTACGGACAATTGTAGTATTGTCACATGCCAAATATTTATGCGGGGCAGGCTTATTTATGCGTCGGCGTTTTCGCCGTCCTGCGGCTCGTCTTTCTTTTCTTCCTTTTTCTTCTTGTGGTCGTGGATGAAGTCTGCCACCTTGTCGATGACGTCGGGTGCCGCGTCGAGCACCTGCCCGACGATATTCTGTTCGGGTGCCTGAACATTCAGCACGCGCACACTGTCGCCGCGCACGACGAGGAACGCAATCGGAATGATGTTCACGCCCGCGCCCGCGCCGCCGCCGAACGGCATTTTGTCGCCGTCTTTCAGGTGCTTGCCGTGAAACTCGCTGCCGCCCGACGTGAACCCGAACGTGACCTTCGACACGGGGATAATCGTCACGCCGTCGGGCGTGTGAATCTGGTCGCCGATGATCGTGTTCACATCGACCATCTCGCGAATTTTCGACATTGTGGTCTCCATGAGACCGCCGATCGGATGCTGATTGCTTTCCATTTCAGAGACTCCTTTGCAAATTTAGGTTGCGGTTGCAGTGGTTTTCGATGTCTCGACGGGTTTGCCGCGCGATTTCAGATACAGGCTCAGCGCGGCGATTCCGATTGCCGTTATCTCCCATATTGCGATGCTGATATCCGCTTCGACGTAAATTTCGGGCTTGTCCGAGAGGAAGTTCACGTCGCTCTCGAATCGGTACCGCCGTATGCGGAACGCCTGCTCCAACACGCCCTGTGACAAGCCGAACACCGCCGATATGCCGCCGTGCGCAATCGCCGCCGTCGCGGGATCCCACATGCCCGCCGCGACATAACGCACCATGAGCCGCTTGATCAGTACGCGCCGCCCCATACGGAGCAGCAACTGCGCCGCGCCCGACACGAACCCCGTGATATCGAACTTGCCGCGCTCGGTTTTCGCTTTTTTGTCGGCTTTTGCGGGTGATTTCTTGGTTTTCGCACCGCGTTTCACGGTTTTTGTGCGCGCTTTCGCGGGTTTTTTGCGTTTTGTCGGCTTTGCGGGGTAAATACGGAGCTTCACAAACCCGACGCGAGCCACGGCGGACAACTGCCCGTCACCGTACACGGCGTGTACGCCGACGCGCAAAAACGCAATGACCGCAAGCACCGCCAGTATCGCGCCGATCACAATGAGCGCGGTCACGTCTCCGCCACCTCGACCACTTCGGTGACCTCCTCGTTCTCGACGAGCTGTATCTGCTCAGGCGCGTCGTCCTTGCCCGGCAGCGGCGGCAGTTCAGCGAGCGAATTAAGCCCGAACGTGCGCAAAAACTCGTCCGTCGTATAGTACAGCGCGGGTCGCCCGGGTACCGCGAGATGTCCGCGACGCTCGACCAAACCGCGTATTTGCAGTACATGCAGCGAGTTTGAGCAGTCCACGCCGCGCACCTGCTCGACGTACGCTTTCGTCACGGGCTGGAAGTACGCGACGACGGCGAGTGCTTCGAGCGACTGCGGAGACAATCGCGGCGGCTTGCCCTTTTCGAGCGCGAGCCGTATCACGTCGGCAAACTCCGCCGCCGAACACATCTGCAACGCGTCCTCGAGCCGAACGACGCGCACGCCGCGTCCCTCGCGCTCGTACTTTCGCGCCAAAACGTCAGCCGCCGCAAGCACCTCCGCCTGCGACACGTCCAGTACGGCGGCGATACGCGCGGACTCAATGGGGTCGCCCGCCGCAAAGAGTATCCCCTCCAACGCAGCCTCAATGTTTGCCATACGATTCACCTCCGTTTTCGGTTACGCAGGGACGAAAATACGCAACCACACCGTAACCCCGTCCAAACCCCCGTAATTGTTAAGGGACTTGACACTAAAATCGGTCTTCCC
>JAISJJ010000022.1 GCA_031261585.1 Oscillospiraceae bacterium | reverse complement strand
GTGCCATCAACATGGCGTACGGCGCGGGTGCCGCGGGCGGTGCGGTGTTCATCTCGTCGTCAAGCCCCGGTATCGCGCTGATGCAGGAGGGCATGAGCTTTCTGTGTTCCGCCGAGGTGCCGCTCGTCGCGCTGAATGTGTCGCGCGGCGGTCCCGGTATCGGCGGCATTCAGCCGGGTCAGGCGGACTACAATCAGGTGACGCGCGGCGGCGGCAACGGAGACTACAAAATCCCCGTGTTCGCGCCCGCGAGTATTCAGGAGGCCGTGGACATGCTGTACAACGCCACGGAACTCGCGAAGTACTGGCGCAATCCGATCATGATCTTCGCGGACGGCATCATAGGGCAGATGATGGAACCCGTGCTGCTGCCCGAACAGCGTCCGTTCACCGCTTCCGCCGACGTGCGCGCCGAGCGTCCGTGGGCGATCACGGGTTACGGCACGGACGATAAGACGAAAAACGTCGTCAAATCCCTGCGTATGCAGCCCGACGACCTCGAAAACCACGTCGAGATGCTGTTCCGCAAGTACGCTCAGCTCGAAAAAGAGCTTGTTCAGGTCGAGACGTGCGATATAGACGATTGCGACGTGGTTATCACCGCGTTCGGCACCGTGGCGCGTATCGCGCGCGAGGCTATCGACATTCTCGCGGAGCGCGGCATCAAGGTGGGTCTGATTCGCCCGATAACGCTGTACCCGTTCCCGTATGCGGCGTTCGACGGTATCGGCGCGCGCACGAAAGTCGTGATATCGGCGGAACTGAGCATGGGACAGATGATTCAGGACGTGAAACTCGGCGTTAACGGACGTTTGCCTGTAAAACTCGTCCACCGCACGGGCGGCATGATCCCGACGACACGCGAGATCGCCGACAGGGTCGAAGCGATATACAAGGAGGTAAAATAATGTCAACTCCCGTATTTACATACACCAAGGGTATGCACCGCGTCGAGACGAACTTCTGCCCCGGCTGTACGCACGGTGTGGCGCACCGTCTCATAACGGAGACGCTCGACGAGATGGGGCTTTTGGGCGACGCTATCGGCGTTGCGCCCATCGGTTGCGCGGTTCAGGCGCACAAGTTCATGAACGTCGACATGTGCGAAGCGGCTCACGGTCGCGCACCCGCCGTCGCGTCGGGTATTCGGCGCGTCCACCCCGACAAGGTCGTGTACACGTATCAGGGCGACGGCGATCTCGCGAGTATCGGCATGGGCGAGATCGTCCACGCGGCGGCCCGCGGCGAGAAGTTCACGACGTTCTTCATCAACAACTGCATCTACGGCATGACGGGCGGTCAGATGGCACCGACGACGCTCGTCGGCATGAAAACCACCACGTCGCAGGACGGGCGCACCGTCGAACAGGCGGGCAAACCGATTCGCGTATCCGAACTGCTGTCGCAGCTCGACGGCGCGGTATACGTCGAGCGCGTCGCGCTGAACACACCCGCGCATATCCGCGCCGCGAAGCGCGCCGTGCGCCGCGCGATTGAGATTCAGCGTCAGGGGCTGGGCTTCACGTTCGTCGAGTTCCTGTCGACGTGTCCGACAAACTGGGGCGTTACGCCGCCCGACGCGATGATGTGGCTCGAGGAGAACATGATACCGTACTACCCGCTCGGCGTATACCGCGAACCCACGGAGGTGACAAAATAATGGCTGCAAAACCGAAATTACCGAAGCGTTTTGAGGTCGTCCACAAGGAGACCACCGCGCTGTCGAGCGTTCTCGTGTACCGCGACAGAAATACGGGCGTGAACTACCTGTTCATCGAGCAGGGTTACGCGGGCGGTCTGACCGTCCTGCTCGACCCCGACGGCAAGCCCGTTGTCACAGCGGAAGCGGAGGTGACGAAATGAGTACCACGAAACTGTTTTTCGCGGGATCGGGCGGTCAGGGTGTCATACTCATGGGGCAGATGGTCACTTATGCCGCGATGTACGAGGGTCTCAGCACGACGTACTACCCGTCGTACGGTCCCGAGATGCGCGGCGGCACCGCGAACTGTACCGTCATCGTGTCCGACCGCGAGGTCGCGTCGCCGATTGTGTTTGAGGCGGACTGCGTCGTCGCCATGAATCTGCCGAGCCTTATTAAGTTTGAGTCGCTCGTCAAACCCGGCGGTACGCTGCTCATCAACTCGTCGATCATCGACCGCAAGGCTGAGCGCGACGATATCACCGTGCTGTACGTCCCTGTCACCGAACTCGCCGCCGAGGTCGGCAATCCGCGCGGCGCGAACATGGTCATGCTCGGCGCGGCGGTGCGCGCGACGAATGTCGTGAAGCAGGAGACAATTGAGAAAGTCATGCGCGAGAAAGCGTTCACGGGCAAAAAAGCCGTGACGATACCCGCGAACATCGCGGCTTTCGAGTACTACAAAGCGGAGAACGTATGAAAAAATTAACAGCCGCGATACTCATCGCACTCGCACTCGTCACGCTCACGTCGTGCGGCAACAGAAAAGCGTTCGGTGCGCAGCAGACGTTCAACCGCGCGATAATCGAACTCCCGAACGGCGAGATTCTGGAGGGCGACGTAAAAAGTTGGTCGCGATACTCCGACAGCGACCTGATTCAGGTCGAGATCGACAACGTGACATACCTCGTCCATTCGAGCAAGATCATCTTGATGTACGACAAGATCGCAAAAACACCGACAGAGGATGGCAATTAACAATTGACAGTTGACAGTTGACAATTAGGACGAGGGTTGCGGGGACAAACCCCCGCCGACTGCGGTCGGCACTATATCAATTAACAATTAACAATGAACAGTTAACAATTACGGGGGTTTGGACGAGGGTTGCGGTGAAATGCGCCGTAGGGGCGACCATTGGTCGCCCGTCGGGGTTGTTCGCACCACAACAGGGCGACCACATAGGGTCGCCCCTACACAAACCGATACACGCGCGAGGAAACCAAGACCCTGACACACATCAATGTGCGGTAGCGAAACGAGCCGCAGAGACTTTTAACGTGACGTGACGCACCCGATTTGCCGCAACGCCTATTGTTTCGGAGTGATTAGACGCAAACTCCGTAAACACTGCCGTCCTCGGCAAAAGGAAGTCGCGGTTTTTGCCCACCCCCGCCGCCGCTGCCGTTCTCGCGTCTCACGGAAGCGAGAAGGGCGCGGTGCGCGCCCTTCAACGAGCTTTGGTTACTTTCTCTCGACAGAAAGTAACGCCGCGCGGCGAGCGCGGACAGAGTTGCGAAACGCAGAGCATTGCCCGCGACGCAGGTCGCAAGCTGAATCGGCAATCAAGGGGATTCTTCGCTTCGCTCAGAATGACAGAGCAGCCGAAAGTCACGCGCGTGAGATTCTTCGCTTCGCTCAGAATGACATAAATGGGCAAGTCGCGCGCAATATCTATTCCACAGGCAAGCAATATATAATCAGGAGAGGATATCATCATGAGCTACAACTTCACCATTACAAAGACAGCAACGCCGAAACCGAAGCCCGATCCCAATACGCTGAGATTCGGCAAGGCGTTCACCGACCACATGTTTTTGATGGACTACGCCGACGGCAAGGGTTGGCACGACGGTCGCATTGTGCCGTATGCCCCGCTCGAACTCGACCCCGCCGCTGCCGTCCTGCACTATTCGCAGTCGATGTTTGAGGGGCTGAAAGCGTACCGTTCGGCGGATCGCCGCGTGCTGCTGTTCCGCCCATACAAGAACGCTGAGCGCGCGCAAAAGACTAATGAGCGCATGTGTATCCCCGACATCGACAAAGATCTGTTCGTCGCGGCGATCAAGGCGATTGTCGAGGTCGAGCAGGACTGGATACCCGAGAAAAAAGGCACGTCGCTGTACATTCGCCCGTTCATCTTCGCGGACGAGGCGTTTCTCGGCGTTCACGCGGCGCACCACTATAAATTCGTGATCATCTGCTCGCCTGTGGGTCCGTATTACGACACGCCTGACGGCGGTATGCTCGCCACGTCGATTTTCGTCGAGGAGGAGTACGTCCGCGCGGCACCCGGCGGCACGGGATTTGCCAAGGTCGGCGCGAACTATGCCGCGTCGCTAAAAGCTCAGCAGCTCGCGTCCGAGCGCGGGTGCGAACAGGTGCTGTGGCTCGACGCTATCGAGCACAAGTACGTCGAGGAGATCGGCACGTCGAACGCATTCTTCGTCATCGACGGTGAGGTGATCACCGCGCCGCTGCATGGCACGATTCTGCCTGGGGTAACGCGCGACAGCGTGATAGAGCTGCTGAAAAAATGGGGTGTGCCGATCACGGAACGCCGCCTGCTCATCGACGATGTGCGCAAAGCGGCTCAGGAGGGACGACTTAACGAGGTGTTCGCATCGGGTACCGCGGCGGTGATCTCCCCCGTGGGCAAACTCGTATTTGAGGACAGCGAATTTGCGATTAACGGCGGCGAGATCGGCTCGCTTGCGAAGCGACTTTACGCCGAACTCTACGGCATACAGACGGGCGACCTTGAGGACACCCTCAACTGGACGCTTACGGTGTAACTTAATACTCGTACCGTGAACGCAACAATGCGGCTCGGATACGAGCCGCATTGTTATATATTTCCGCAAATTCAAATCTCCGCACCGCCCGTAGGAAACGCCTCCCTCGGCGTCCCGCCCCATGGCAACGCAATATCTCAACACGGGACGCCGAGGGCGGCGTCCCCTACAAAAATCTATCATTATCAGGAGATGCACCAATGTCCGAACCAACCACTACACCCGAGTACCGCGTGTTCGACTTTGTGATCACGACGGGCAACACGATCAAGTCCACCGCGACGATCACGCTCGGCGGCAAGCTCGGCAAGACCGTCAAGACGCGCTACGGCGACGGTCCTATCGACGCCGCGTACGCGGCGATCAACAAGGCTCTGCGACTCGACCTCAACCGCTCGTTCGAGGGTTCGGACGGGCAGAAAATCAAGGAGTTCTGGCGCACGCGCAACTTTGAGCTGACGCGGTTCGACATTCGCGCCGTCACCGAGGGCAAGGATTCGCTCGGCGAGACCGACGTGACGCTCACGTACGAGGGACACTCGGCGGACGGCAACGGCATCGACAACGACATCATCTACTCCGCGATCAAGGCGTACATCGACGCGGTAAACAAGCTCGTTTTCGCGATACGCGAGGACATCGCCGCGTACTGTAAAGGCGGTGCGCAATGATAACCGCCGCGCGTTGTAAAATAGGGGACGCGTTCCCGAGCGGCGCGATTGAGTTGACTGTGACCTCCGCGCAACTCACCGCGTTGCTCGAAGCGACGGCTGAAATTGACGCGTTGCGCGGCTCGGATATCGTGAGCGTCGCGGTCGACGTGTCGGACATTTTGCGCGAGGCGCGGTCAGGCTCGGATTCGCCGCGTGAGCGCGTTGAACTTGACGTGTCGCGGGCGATTACGCTCGCCGAGGTGCTGAACGTCGGCTATGTCACGCTGCAAATCGAGGTGCGCGACGCGCTCGACGAGATGAAGCTGTGCCACCTGATTGACCGCAGTCTTAACGAAGCCGCCTGCCGCAACGTCACGCTGCTCATCGAGACGCGCGGACGGTACGCGGACACGCTGACGCTCATCGACGTGCTGGACACCTACGCGTCCGACAATCTCGCGGCGTACTGGTATGCGGGCGACACGTTCGCCGCGACCGAGTCCGCCGACACGACGATATCGCGTCTCGGCGCGTATGTCCGCGCGGTCTGCTCCGACGGCGGTATGCCGTCCGACGATTTGTCGCGCGCGTTGCGCTCCATCGACTACAAAGGCACGGTTTTCGGCACGGTACCGCTCGTCGAAGCTCCCGACACACGCGATTTATCCGACCCGTCGCTCGTCGACATGACGTTTGCGCAGATGCTCGACAGTATAGCCGCGAAATTTCCGAATCAACTCGCGTTCGACTACTCGCGTGACGCCGACGTTGAAAAGTCTTTCAGACGCGATCTGCCGTCGCAGGACATCGAGGGCTATCTGCCCGCGTTTCCCAAAGGCTATACGCGCACGTATTCCGAGTTCCGCGACGATGTGGACGAGTGCGCGCGCGCGCTGATCGCGCTCGGTGTGCGCCCCGGTGCGAAAGTCGCGGTGTGGATGACGAATATCCCGCAATGGTACATCACGTTCTGGGCGAGTGTGCGCATCGGCGCGGTGCTCGTCACGGTCAACACGGCGTACAAGATTCGCGAGGCTGAGTATTTGCTGCGCCAAGCCGATGTCCACACGCTGCTGATGATCGACGGCTACAAGGACTCGCGCTACAACGAGATTATCGCGGAACTCTGCCCCGAATTGCAGCACACGCCGACACACGAACCGCTGCGCAGTACGCGTCTGCCGTTTTTGCGCCACATCGTCAACGTCACGTCGGCGCAGACGGGTTGCCTGACGTGGGAGGACATGAGCGTTCTCGCGGCGCGCGTGCCGATTGACGAGGTGCGCCGCCGCGAGCAGAATGTGCGCCCCGACGACGTGTGCAACATGCAGTACACGTCAGGCACGACGGGGTTCCCGAAAGGTGTGATGCTCACGCACCGCAACATCGTGAACAACGGCAAGTGCATAGGCGACCGAATGGCGTTGACCGAACTCGACCGCATGATGATACACGTTCCGATGTTCCACTGCTTCGGCATGGTGCTTGCCATGACCGCGTCGGTGACGCACGGGGTCACGATGTCGCCGTTGCCGTACTTCTCGCCGAAAGCCGCGCTGCGGTGCATACGTGACCGCAAGATCACGGCGTTCCACGGCGTGCCGACGATGTTCATCGCGATGCTCGAACACGCGGACTTCGACCCCGCCGACTTCAAGTACATGCGCACGGGTATCATGGCGGGTTCGCCCTGCCCGATCCCCGTCATGCGCGATGTCGTGGACAAGATGAATATGTCGCAGATCACGATTGTTTTCGGGCAGACCGAGTCGTCGCCCGGTTGCACGCAGAGTTCTACGGACGATTCGATCGACCTGCGCGTCAGCACCGTCGGGTACGCGTTCCCCGGTGTCGAGTGCAAGATTGTGGACGCGGAGACGGGCGTTGATTTGCCCGACGAGACGGACGGCGAGTTCGTCGCGCGCGGGTACAACATCATGAAAGGCTACTATAAGATGCCGAACGCCACGGCTTCCGCCATTGACCGCGACGGTTGGCTGCACACGGGCGACGTGGCGCGCCGCACGCCCGACGGCTACTACAAGATCACAGGGCGACTGAAAGACATGATCATTCGCGGCGGCGAGAACATCTACCCGAAAGAGATCGAGGAGTTCATCTACACGCACCCGAAAGTGCGCGACGTTCAGGTGATCGGTGTGCCGAGCGAGCAGTACGGCGAGGAGATCATGGCGGTCGTCGTGCCGAAAGACGGCGTTGACCTCACCGTCGCCGAGGTGCGCGACTTCGTACTGCGCAACATGGCGAAGCACAAGGTGCCGAGCTACGTCGATTTCGTCGACGAGTTCCCGATGAACGCGGCGGGCAAGATTTTGAAGTACAAGATGCGCGAGGACGCAGTGAAAAAGTTCGGTTTGGAGAAAGCCGACGCGATAGAAACCGCTTGACAATTAACAGTTAACAATTAACAATTTTGGACGGGGGTTGCGGCAAAATCGCATCCCTCGTCCTTAACTGTTAATTGTTAATGCGAATCACGGGTTGAAATCCCGTGCCTCGCGTCCTCGTAGGGGGCGATGTCCACATCGCCCCTGCTGTCATTCTGAACCGTCTTTGTCATTCAGAGCGAAGCGAAGAATCTCATGCGCACACCTTTGCCCACGCCTGTCATTACACGCGCTAAGTGCCGCACTGCGGTGCGGTTGCGCGTTGCATGTCGTCTGCGGACTCCATCTGAGCCTGCGAAGAATCCCCTCGATTTTCGATTAATCTCGCGACTTGCGTCGCGGGCAATTCTCTGCGTTTCGCAACTCTGTCCGCGCTCGCCGCGCGGCGTTACTTTCGTTCGGGCGAAAGTAACCAAAGCCCGCAGGGGCTTGCGAGCCCCTTGACCCCGAGGACACCGCGCCCTTCTCGCTTCCGTGAGACGCGAGAACGGCAGCGGCGGCGAGGGTGGGCAAAAACCGCGACTTCCTTTAACCGAGAACGGCAGATTCAGCGGTGTTTGCGTTTAATCACTCCAAAACCAATAGTTTCTGCTTCGCTATGGCGAGACAAATGCGTCACGTCACATCAAAAGACACTGCGGCTCGTTTCGCTGCCGCCCTGCGGCGCGTGTCAGGGTCTCGGTTCTCGCGCACGTTTCGCGGTTTGTGTAGGGGCGACCCTGCGTGGTCGCCCTGTTGTGGTCTGCACACGGGCTCAACTCGTGATTCGCATTTACAAAAAAGGGCGGGAGCCGCGGCAAAACCGCAACCCCCGTCCATAACTGTTCATTGTTAATTGTTAACTGTTAATTGCCACATCACTCTGTCCGCAACGCTTCTACGGGGTTCTTCCTCGCCGCTACGCGCGACGGTATCAGTCCCGCTACGAACGTGAGGAACATCGAGATCAGCACGAGCGCGACCGCACCCGACGTAGGCAGTATCGCGATGCGCTTGATGTCGAACAGGTTGTTGATGATTGCGTTCGCGGGGATGCACAACAGCAGCGTCACCCCGATACCGATCACACCCGCGGCGAACCCGATAAACAGCGTCTCCGCGTTGAACACGCGCGAGATGTCGCGTTTTGCAGCACCGAGCGCGCGCAGTACGCCGATCTCACGTGTGCGTTCAAGCACCGAGATGTACGTGATGATGCCGATCATGATCGACGAGACGACGAGCGAGATGGACACGAACACGATGAGCACGACGGAAATCGCGTTGATGATCGTCGTCACGGAACTGAGTAGCAGCCCGATATAGTCGGTGTACGTGATACCCGCGCCGTCGGGCAGGGTTCTGTTGTATTTCGCGATAAAGTCCTCCACGAGGTCCTTGTTCTCGAAGCTCGACGCGTACATCTCGATGCCCGTCGGCGTGTCGGTCGACGTGTAGTGCAGCAGCGCGAGGTTGGATTCGTAGGTCGACTCGCTCTCGGTGACGCTCTGCAACACCGCCGCGAGAATCATGTCGTCGGTCATGCCGTAATTGCGCATCATATCGATGTAGCCGAGAATCTCGGTCTGATTTTCCTGCGGCAGGGTGTTGACGTACGCCAAAAACTCATTGAGCGTCGCGAACAGCGGCTCCTCGGTGGCGAACGGCGCGCCTGTGAACACGTCGCTGTCGGGGTTCGCAATCTGCGCCTTGACAATCGCGGAATCCGCGACGGCGTTTATAATGTACTCATCGAGTGCGTCCGTGATGCCTATCGTCGTGTTCTGCGACACGCTCGCCGCGTCCTCGTTCGGGCGCAGTATGCCGACGATCTTCACTCTCGGTGCGTCGGCGGCGATGCGCGCGACGTACAGCTCGTCGCCCGAGCGGTCAAGCCATGTGCCGTTCGGTTGCAGTTCATAGTAGTCTGTCGGCAGGATCAGCGCGTATTCCAGACCGATAATCTCGTTATACGCGAGTTCGAGCGTCTCAGCGTCGATCTCCTCGCCCTTGGCTATCGCGTCGAACACCGCTTTCGCCTCGGCTTTGCCCTTCAACCCGAGCGCGTACAGCATGAGGTCGGATACCGTGTTGTCCTCGCGCACAATCAGCACCGCTTCAAACGCGCTCTCCGCGATTTTGCCCGCGATTACGTCGTACTGCGTCTCCAAAAACGCCTTGTTCGGCAGGAGTTTGCTCCACATATCGGCGTTAGAATAGCTGCTCATGCCGCCTATGGACATGCCGCCCATCGGCGACTCGGACTGAGCCATCATACCGCCGAAGCCCATGTCGTCAAACACCCTGCTCGGGTTGACCTGATACCACGTGCCGTCGTCCATGAGACGGTACAGGTTGCGCACCACGTCGTAGTTGTACTTGACGGCTGTCGTGAACCCGTCGACCTCGGCTTGATGCTCGCCGATGTACTTCTTGAACGCGCCGAGGTCGTTCTTCGTGACCTGCTGGCGGAACATGTTCATCATGTTCGCGAGTACGTTCGTCGTGTAAATCTTGTCGGCTTCGCGCTCCTCGGTGTCCCCGTCAGGGCGCACACCCGACATCGCGGTCATCAGACCGCCGATATCCATCGCCTCCTGCTCAATTGTTATCGGGTACGCGCTCAGCGTGTCGCGCTCGACGGTGTTTATGTACGTCTGCAAACCGTTTGACAGCGCGAGAATCGTCGCGATACCGATGATGCCTATGCTCCCCGCGAACGCGGTCAGTATCGTGCGCGTCTTTTTCGTCATGAGGTTCGAGACCGACAGGCTCAGCGCGGTCAAGAAGCTCATATTCGTGCGCTTGAACTTGAAATTTGTGTCCGCAATCTCGTCGGCGGCGACGGTCGGGTTCGTGTCGCCCGTGACCCTGCCGTCGAGCATACGTATGATGCGCGTCGAGTACGTCTCCGCGAGATCGGGGTTGTGCGTGACCATGATCACGAGCTTTCCCTGCGCTATCTCGCGCAACAGTTCCATGATCTGCACGCTTGTCTCGGAGTCAAGCGCGCCCGTCGGCTCGTCCGCGAGCAAAATATCGGGGTCGTTGATCAGCGCGCGCGCAATCGCGACACGCTGCATCTGCCCTCCCGAGAGCTGATTCGGTTTCTTATACATCTGATCCGCCAGCCCGACGCGTTCCAACACCGTTTTCGCCCGCTCGCGCCGCTCCGACTTGCCGACGCCCGACAGTGTGAGCGCGAGTTCGACGTTTGAGATGACCGACTGGTGCGCGATCAGGTTGTACGTCTGGAACACGAACCCGACGGAATTGTTGCGGTAAGCGTCCCAGTCGCGGTCGCGGAACTTCGTCGTCGACGTGCCGTTGATGACGAGATCGCCCTGTGTGAAGCGGTCGAGACCGCCGATGATGTTCAGCAGCGTCGTCTTGCCGCAGCCCGATGGTCCGAGCACGGAGACGAACTCCGACTCGCGAAACGTGAGGTCGATGCCGCGCAGTGCCTGCACCGCGTTGTCGCCCGCAGTGTATACCTTCGTGATACCTGAAAGTTTGAGCATAAGCGTCTCTTTTCGATTTTGATATCCGATTTTACCACCAATCGGCGCGGCAGTTGTTGCGAATGTGTTAAATGTATATGACGTTTCTGCGTTGCCAACGTGTAACTGTAATTCCGAGCAAAACGCTGTCATTCAGAGCGAAGTGAAGAATCCCACGCGCGACTTGCCCACTCGTTGTCATTCAGAGCGAAGCGAAGAATCTCATGCACGCGGCTTGCGGCTACTCTGTCATTCTGAGCCTGCGAAGAATCCCCTTGATGTTGCGATTAATCTCGCGGTTTTGTGTGTAGGGGCGATTACCAATCGCCCGTGGTACGCAGTCAGACAAACGAACGGGCGATTGATAATCGCCCCTACGACACTGCCCCGCAACTCCCGTCCATATCTGTTAACTGTTATCTGATAAACGGCGGGGGTTTGTCCCCCGTCCAAACCCCCGCAATTGTTAATTGTTAATTGTTCATTGTTAATTGCCGTCAACTGTCATACAACATCAAAACCGCCGAGTTTTCACTCGGCGGTTTTGATGTTGGCGCTTACCTATCTTCCCGGACCGTCGCCAGTCAAGTATTTTCGGCACAATTGAGCTTAACTTCCGTGTTCGGGATGGGAACGGGTGGACCCTCAACGTCATGAACACCAACGAGAGTTATTTTAGCACACCCCGCCGTGTTTGTCAACACCTTTTTTCAACTTTTTTCAGATTTTTTTCGTGGACGCGTCAAATGCCTGAAAACACTCATCTGTCGGTGAACACCGTGTACTCGACCGCGACGCTCCGCTCGTAGTCGAAGCCCCAGTCCGTCTCGCTCACCACGGGCGACAGCTCGAAGTACACGATCGCGTTCGGGTTCAGCGTCAGCGTGAACTCTGCCCCCGTGACAGGCTGCGACGCGATCAGCGGTTTCGCCGACGCGCGCAGGAGTTCCGTCTGCGATTTCGACGGGTACTGCGGCTCGCCGATATCGTGCCACAGTTTCAGCGGGTTGCATGTCGTCTCGTCGACCGTGCGCGTGACGAGAACGCGCTCCGCCGCATCGGGCAGCGCGACCGTGATCTCCAAATCGTCGCGCTCGGACGCGGGCGAGATGTTCCACGCGACACCGCGATAACCACCGTCGGTTTTCAGCACGATGCAGTCGTCCGTGCGCAGTACACAATCTCCGTCGCCGAGATCCGAGAAGAATTTGAACGCGTAGAACGTCGGTTTCGGTATGCCGCCGTTCGCGACAAGTCCGAATCCGCCGTGGAACGGCGTGAACGGCACGCCCTGCTCCTCGAAAATGTCGCCGAACGTCCAGTAGCTGTAACTCGCGCAGTCGTCGCCGAGCTTTGACAGCAGGTAGCAGATGTATGCGGCGTTGATGTTCGTGTCGTGCAGCGGCGTGCGCGGCGAGTACGACGTGTTGAACTCCGTGACGTGAATCTCCATGCCGCGAAACTCGTCGTAGTCGTCGATTATCGCGCGCGTGCGCTCCGTCTCACCCGTCGCGAGACGCAGCGGGGTGAGCGTCGGGTAACCGTATCTCCCGTCCGTCACGGGCAGGCTGATGTCGTACAGGTGGCGCGTTATGAAGTCAAGCGGCACCGCGTTGTCGCGCACGTAGTCGAGGAAGTCGCGCATCCACGTCGTGTCGTCCACGCCGCAGATCGCGGGACCGCCGATGCGGAACCGCGCGTCAACCTCTTTCACGGCGCGCGCCGTCACGTCGTACAGTTTGAAGTACTCCGCGCGGTCGGCGTCCTTCCAGAACCCGCCGAGATTCGGCTCGTTCCATACCTCGACGGGGAACGTCGCCGCCGTGTCGCCGTACCTTATGAGCAGGTGCCGCAACGTCGCCTGAACGAGCGCCGCCCAGTCCGCGTAGTCGCGCGGCGGCGTGACATTGCCTTTCCAGTAGAACACGTCCTGCGTACCCGACGCGATCGCGTGGGGCATAAAGCCGAGTTCTATGAACGGTTTGATGCCGAGTTCGAGCCAACTGTCGAACAGCAAATCGAGGTACGTGAAGTTGTACTCGACCGCCTGCAAAACGCCGTCGAACCCGCGCCGCTCCTGATAAATCGCCAAATCCTCGTTGAACAGCCCGTGTCCGCGCATGTGTTTGAACCCGATCTCGCTCTGCACGAGCCGCAACTGGTCTATGTACTCTTTTTGCAGTCCCAGCCCGAGCCGCCCCGTGCCGACACAGAACGTCGCGTTGTTGTTGAACGTGACACTTTGATTCGCCGTGTACTGTTTTTTCATGTTCGACCCCGCAATCTTTTTTGAAAGCATTGTACACCACGGCGCGAGCTGTGTCAAGGTCGAACGTCACATTTCCCACGGCTACCGCATTTACTTTTTCCGCGTTCTAACCCCCGTCATTGCGAGCGCACGAAGCAATCCAGTCCCCCGCAACCTCGTCCAACTTCGCGTTTTACGAGGGTTTGGACGGAGAAACGGGGTTCTGGATTGCTTCGCGCGGCTCGCAATGACGAGTGGAAAACTAAATGCGGGAACCGTGTCACATTTCCGCGAGCAAATCCTCCACCACGTCGTACAGCGACGTTGGCGTGACCGTGCCGCGAACGAGTGTGCGCAAAATCTTCTCGATGTACGCGGGTATCGTCGTGATGTCGCGAATCTCGCTGCGGTCGCCGCGCCCGTCGCTCAACCTCGACGTGACTGCGATGCCGTAATGCGTACGGCTGTCGGTCGTACGTGTCAACGCGCGATACTCGATGGTCATGCGGTCGCCGCCCGCCGAGATGACGTTGACGCTGTGTTTCGGTATTTTTGTCATAGCCCACATCCGAATCTATAAGATAGCCTAATAATAGAGCATTTTCCACAATTCGGCAACGCTTTTCGCACGTCATTTTCTGACATAATTCGACAAACACCATCATTTCGGCAGTTTTCACCGCGCGCCACAGTACGAGCGGGGTTCGAGCGGATTCAATGCCGAAAAGATCATAAAAACGCTGTACGATAAGTGAATTTATCGGCGCGCAATTCCGAAATTGCGTAGTGTGAACGAACGCTCGTTAGTCGCAACATATGCGATCCACGCAAAAAAACGCGGTACGCTCTAACGCGCACCGCGGGTCATGTCTCTCACTATGTTTGTGTATGGGCGACCCCATGTGGTTGCCCTGTGGTTGTGCTTAACCACGACGGGCGACCAATGGTCGCCCCTACGGCGCATTATCCGCCATGCCGCTCGTCCAACTCTCGTCCATAACTGTTAACTGTTAATGCGAATCACGAGTTGAACCCTTATGCAGACCAAAACAGGGCGACCACACAGGGTCGCCCCTACACAAACCAAAACACGTGCGCGGGAACCAAGACCCTGACACGCGCCGCAGGGCGGCAGCGAAACGAGCCGCAGAGTGTGTTGATGTGACGTGACGCACCCGATTTTCTGCAACGACTTTCGGTTTTGGAAATGCTGACGTCGAACTCCGCAGCTTCTACCGTCCTCGGTTAAAGGAAGTTGTGGGACTGCCCACCATCGCCGCCGCTGCCGTTCTCGCGTCTCACGGAAGCGAGAAGGGCGCGGTGCGTTCCCTCCAACGAGCTTTGGTTACTTTCTCTCGACAGAAAGTAACGCCGCGCGGCGA
>JAISJJ010000021.1 GCA_031261585.1 Oscillospiraceae bacterium | reverse complement strand
CGCAAACGACGAGTTTTCGGACGGCAACGGGAATCACATCAACGGCATCGAGAGCTTCTGGGGCTTCGCCAAGCACAGGCTCGCGAAATTCAAGGGTATTCCCGCCGATTTGTTCGAGCGTTATCTCAAGGAAACCGAGTTCAGATTCAATCATCGCGGGCAAAATCTTTATAAAATTTTACTCAAAATGCTGAGGGAACGCTGTTTTTAGTGTCAAGTCCCTTAACAATTAACAATTGAGGACGGGGGTTGCGTTTTGGAGTTGAAGATTAAGCGGTTGCGGGAGAACGCTGTTTTCCCCGCATATCAGACGGTCGGGTCGGCGGGTGCCGATCTTGCCGTGTGTCTCGACGCGCCGATCACGATTGCGGCGGGTGAGACGGTGATATTATATCTCGGCTATGCCGCCGCGATACCCGACGGGTACGTCGGCTTGGTATTCGCGCGGTCAGGCACCGCGTCGAAGCGCGGACTCGCCCCCGCGAACAAGGTCGGCGTCGTGGATTCGGACTATCGCGGCGAATGGCGTATCCCGCTGCATAACCACGGCGCGGAGCCGCAGACCGTGCAACACGGCGAGCGCATAGCCCAACTCGTGGTTGTACCCGTCGCGCAGGCGCAGTTTCTCGAGACGGACGAGCTTGATGAGACAGCGCGCGGCGGCGGAGGACTGGGGTCGACGGGGGATTGACAATTAACAGTTAACAATTAACAGTTTCGGGGGTTGGACGGGGGTTACGTGACCTCCCACCGCCGCCTATCGGCGGCACCTCCCTCTATGAGGGAGGCTTGGACGACGCGCTCCCCAAAAAGCCTCCCTCTCAGAGGGAGGTGCCGTCCGCAGACGGCGGAGGGAGACCCCCGTCCAAACGTCCAACGTCCCCGCCCCCTTTCGCAAAGGGGGTGCCGCTCGCAAGCGGCGGGGGTTTGCCCGCGTCCCCCACGTCCCCCACGTCCCCCACGTCCCCCACGTCCCCCACGTCCCCCCGCGTCCCCGCTCTAACCTCCAACCTCTGACATCTAACTTCTTATTCAGGAGACCACATGGAATTACACGAAATTGAGAACGCCGCGCAATCTGTCATCGATGAGTTGCTCGCCGCCGCTAAACTGCGCGCGGGCGACATCGTCGTCGTCGGGTGCAGTTCGAGCGAGGTGATCGGTGCGCGCATCGGCACCGACTCGTCGCCCGAGGTCGGACGCGCGATATATAACGCGCTCGCGGAGCGCGTAAAGTCGCACGGGTTGTATCTCGCGGCGCAATGCTGCGAGCATCTGAACCGCGCAATCGTCGTCGAGCGCGAGTGCGCCGAGCGATACGGGTTGGAGATCGTCAACGCCGTGCCGCAACCCAAGGCGGGCGGCAGTTTCGCGACGGCGGCGTGGTCGGAGATGCGCGAACCCGTGTGCGTCGCGCAGATCGCGGCTCACGCGGGATTGGATATCGGCGGTACGCTGATCGGAATGCACCTGCGGCGCGTCGCGGTACCCGTGAAGCTCACGCGGCGCACACTCGGCGACGCAACCGTGATTGCAGCGCGGACGCGCCCGCCGTTCGTCGGCGGCTCGCGCGCTATCTATGACGAGGGGTTGATGTAATGGCGACAAAATCCGATTTTATCGCGTTCATGCGCGACGCGGATGTGCTGCGGTTCGGCGAGTTCGTCACGAAGAGCGGCAGACAGTCGCCGTACTTCGTGAACACGGGGCTGTACCGCACGGGCGCGCACATATCGAAACTCGCGGAGCATTATGCGCAACTCGTCGCCGAGTCGGGCGAAAAATTCGATGCGCTGTTCGGACCCGCGTACAAGGGTATCCCGCTCGTCGCGGTGACGGCGGCGGAACTGTACCGCGCGCACGGCATCGACACGCCGTACTTCTTCAACCGCAAGGAGACGAAGGATCACGGCGAGGGCGGTAACCTCGTCGGTTACGCGCCGAAATCGGGTGACCGTGTCGCGATTATCGAGGACGTTGTTACCGCGGGAACCGCCGTGCGCGAGTCGATTGACCTGCTCACGCCGCTCGGCGTGACGATCACCGCGCTGTTCGTCTCCGTGGATCGCGCCGAGCGCGGTACGGGTGCCGTTTCCGCGTTGCAGGAGCTGCGCGATACATATAATATAAGCGTATACCCGATCGTAACAGCGCGCGACATACTCGAAAATCTCGAGGAATCCGACAGACACCGCGCTGCGATGGAGCGGTATCTCGCCGAATACGGGGCGTAATATGTCAATTCACGACGGACACCGCGCGAGACTGCGCGGTAGGTTTCTCGAACACGGGCTGGACACGTTCGACGAACACAATGTATTGGAAATACTGCTGTTTTACGCGATACCGCGCGCCGACACGAATGTCATAGCGCACGAGCTGCTCGGCAAATTCGGCAAGCTGTCCGACGTGTTCGACGCGCCGATAGAACAGCTCACGCAGGTCGCGGGTGTCGGCGAGACCGCCGCGACGCTCATCAAACTGATGCCGCAGATATCGCGGCGGTACCAGATGTCGCGCACATCTCCCGACGGTGTGCTGAACACGCCGAAGCGCGCGGGCGCGTACCTGTTGCCGTACTACGTCGGCGAGCGCGACGAGGTGGTGTACCTCGTCTGTCTCGATGCAAAGTGCAAAGTGCTGTGCTGCAAGCGGTTGTTCGAGGGCGGTGTTAACTCCGCCGCCGTGAATATCCGCAAAATCGTCGAGACCGCGCTGAGTTTCAACGCGACGAGCGTCATTCTCTCGCACAACCACACGTCGGGCATAGCCCTGCCGTCGCCCGAGGACAAAGTGACGACGATAAAAGTCCGCGACGCGTTAGCCGCCGTAGATATCACGCTATTCGACCACATAGTGGTAGCGGACGACGATTTTGTGAGTTTCTCGGATAACGGGTTGCTGTGATAAATGCGAGGGCAGAACGGGGGAACAAACCCCCGCCGTCTGCGGACGGCACCCCCTTTCCGAAAGGGGGCAAGGTTGGACGGGGGACGTGTCCACGTCCTGCCCCGTTCTTCGTCCTCCGTCCCTGCCCCCTTTCGGAAAGGGGGTGCCGCTCGCAAGCGGCGGGGGTTTGCCCCTTCCCCCACGCCCCCGTCCAACCCCGCAACTGTTAACTGTTAATTGACATAAAAGGAAACATTTAATGCGAATCGGAATTGACATCGGCAGCACGACTGTGAAAACCGTCGTGCTCGCCGATGATAACACGCTGCTGTTCCGCAGCTACGAACGCCACGCGTCACAGGCGCGCCTGAAAGCCGCCGAGCAACTGCAAGCCGCAGAATCCGTGTTGCGCGGTCACTCGGCGACGCTCGCGGTGACGGGATCGGCGGGTCTCGGCGTTGCGAAATCCGCGAATCTGCCGTTTCGGCAGGAGGTGTACGCCACAGCGGCGGCGGTGCGCGAGTATATCCCCGACGCTGACGCTGTTATCGAACTCGGCGGGGAGGACGCGAAGATCATCTTCTTCGGCGGCTCGTTGGAGGAGCGCATGAACGGCTCGTGCGCCGGCGGCACGGGCGCGTTCATCGACCAGATGGCGACGCTTTTGGACGTAACGCCCGCAGAACTCGACGCGCTGAGCCTACGGCACGAGCGCATCTACCCGATCGCGTCGCGGTGCGGCGTGTTCGCGAAGAGCGACATTCAGCCGATACTCAATCAGGGCGGGCGGCGCGAGGACGTAGCCGCGTCGATTTTCCAAGCCGTCGTCGATCAAACGGTGTCGGGTTTGACGCAGGGGCGCGAGTTGACGGGTAAAATCGTGTTTCTCGGCGGTCCGCTGACGTTTTTGCAGGGGTTGCGCGACAGATTCGTCGAAACGCTGAAACTCGATGACGAACACGCCGTGTTCCCCGAAAATTCCGACTGTTTCGCCGCAATCGGTGCCGCGCTGATATCGGACGGCGAACTGTTCGACTACGACACGCTGCTCGAACGTCTGACGACGGCGGCGGGCGACGACACGGTGAGCGGTACGTTGCCGCCGCTGTTCACGTCGCAAGCCGAGTACGACGCGTTCGCGGCGCGCCACGCCCTCGCCGCACCGCGCGGTATCGACGCGGCGGCGTACTCGGGCGACGCGTATCTCGGCATAGACGCGGGCAGTACGACGACGAAGCTCACGCTCATAACGCCCGACGGCGCGATTCTGTACTCGTACTACGCGCCGAACCGCGGCGACCCCGTATCCGTCGTGCTGCAAGAACTGCGCAAGATTTACGCGCAGTTCGGCGACCGCGTGACGATTCGCCGCAGCGCGGTCACGGGGTACGGCGAGGAACTCATCAAGAACGCGTTTCGGCTCGACTACGGCTTGGTCGAGACGATGGCGCACCTGACCGCCGCGCGGCGGTTCGAGCCGAACGTCGACTTCATCATCGACATCGGCGGGCAGGACGTGAAGTGCTTCAAGATTCGCAACGGCGCGATAGACAGCATCATGCTGAACGAGGCGTGTTCGTCGGGTTGCGGCAGTTTTATTGAGACATTCGCGCGCGCGCTCGGCTATGAGATCGCGGATTTCGCGAAAATCGGGCTGTTCGCGCCGAATCCGTGCAACCTCGGTTCGCGCTGCACCGTGTTCATGAACTCGTCCGTCAAACAGGCGCAGAAGGATGGCGCGAGCGTCGAGGCGATATCGGCGGGACTGTCGATCTCCGTCGTGAAAAACGCCGTGTACAAGGTGATACGCGCCGCGAACGCCGACGACATGGGACAGCACATCGTCGTGCAAGGCGGCACGTTCCTGAACGACGCGGTGCTGAGGGCGTTCGAGGTTGAGGTCGGGAGAGAGGTTCGACGACCGACAATTGCAGGTTTGATGGGTGCATACGGCGCGGCGTTGAACGCAATTAACAATGAACAATTAACAATTAATACCCCTCGGGGCACAGGCAATTACGGGGGCGAGACGGGAGGCGCGGGGACGATGCTCTCGGCGGAGGAACTCGAATCGTTCACGCATACGTCGCGCGCCACCACTTGCAACGGTTGCGGGAACCATTGCTCGCTCGCGATCAACACGTTTTCGGGCGGGCGGCGGTATATCTCGGGCAACCGTTGTTCCGTGCCGCTGGGGCGGCCGAAATCCGCCGAGCCTAACATGATGCGGTGGAAGTACGACCGGCTGCGCGCCTTGCACGGCAAAGGTTCGGGTGACGGTTCGCGCGGCGCGATCGGTATACCGTTCGTGCTGAACATGTACGAAAACCTGCCGTTCTGGCACGAATTTTTCACGCGCCTGAACTTCTCGATAACCCTGTCCGACGAGTCGAGCCGCGCGCTGTACGTTCGCGGTCAGCGCACGATACCGTCCGACACGGTGTGCTACCCCGCAAAACTCGCGCACGGACACGTCGAATCGCTCGTCGGCACGGGGTGCCGCGCGATTTTCTACCCGTGCCTGCCGTACAACTTCGACGAGGGCATATCCGATAACCACTACAACTGCCCCGTCGTCGCGTACTACCCCGAACTGCTCGCCGCGAACATGATGAGCGTCAAGTCCGAGCGGTTTCTCACGCCGTACTTCGGTTTGCACAAACGGCGCGGGTTCACGAAACGCGCAATCGAATACTTCGGACGCGAATTTGACGTTCCCGCGCACGAAATCCGCGCGGCGGTCGACGCGGCATACAGCGCGTACGACGCGTGGAGGCAGGAGACCGCCGCCGAGGGCGAACGGTGCATCGCTTACGCGCGCACGAACGGCAAGACGATAATAGTGGCGGCGGGACGGCCGTACCACATCGACCCCGAGATAAACCACGGTATCGACGAACTGATTTCGGGCTACGGATTGACGCTCATCACCGAGGACGCGATATCCGCGAAACTCGGCTACGGTGCGCGCCGCGTGCTGAACCAGTGGACGTACCACGCGCGCATGTACAACGCCGCACGCCACGTCGCGGAGCAGCCCGACATGGAGCTGATTCAACTCGTGAGTTTCGGGTGCGGCACCGACGCCGTGACGACGGACGAGGTGCGCGACATCCTCGAATCGCACGGCAAGCTGTACACGCAGCTGAAAATCGACGACATATCAAACCTCGGAGCCGTGCGGATAAGAGTAAGGAGTTTGATTGCGGCGGTGGAGTCAATTAACAATTAACGAGGGGTTGGACGGGGGACGCGGGGACAAACACCGCCGCTTGCGAGCGGCACCCCACTTTGCGAAGGGGGGCGGGGTTTGGACGTGGGTTACGTGACCTCCCACCGCCGCCTTTCGGCGGCACCTCCCTCTGTGAGGGAGGCTTGGACGGTGCGTTCCGAAAAGCCTCCCTCACAGAGGGAGGTGCCGTCCGCAGACGGCGGAGGGAGACCCCCGTTTACCGTCCAAACGTCCATTGGTTCACATCACGCACCAACTACGAAATTTCATCACAGGAGGGAGATCATGTACAGCAACATAGCCGGAAAGCTCAAAAAATTGGCGTTTGTCGTCCTGATTGTCGGTATAATCGGTTCCGTCATCGGCGGAATTATCGCGATAACGGCAGGCGGCGTGCCGATGTTTTTGATTGTCGCGTGCGTCGGGTCACTCGCGTCATTGATAGGGTCGTGGGTCGTGTACGCAATTGGTGAGCTTGTCGAAAACTCCGCCGAGAGCAGAACTCAGTCTACGCGTAACGGCGAAGCCCTGCGCACCGCCAACGAATTACTTCGCAAGTTGGTAGCGGAGCAGGAGAAAAATACGTAGGCGCGCAACAAAAAACCGCCCAGAACTCACGTTCGGGGCGGTTTGCGTTATAAAAATTTCATCACCTCGGCGGCTTGACCGAGGTCTGCGCGCCGTTGCACAGCGCGGTGGCTATCGTCACGCCGAGGTCGTCCGTTATCGTGACGCGGAATACGCTGACGTTGCGCCCGCGGTGCATCTGCTCGCTTTTCGCGTACAGCACCGAGCCGCGCGACGCTTTGAGGTACGAGATAGACACGGACTGGGCGACGGTCACGCCCACGTCGTCGCCGCGCGCTATTGCGAGGTTCGAGTGTACGGCGAACGTGAGGTCGCACAGCGTGAACAGTGCGCCGCCCTGTACGTTGTTCGCGCCGTTGTGGTGGCGTTCGGGTACGATTTTCATCGAGCAGACGACGGCATCATCCGCCGCGCTGTCAATCTCGATGCCCGTGAGTTCGGCGTAGTGGTCGCGCCCGAAATAAGCGCGCAGTTCGTTCAGATCGTATTGCATATACACCTCACGAATTTTTATTGAACATGAATATAGGGGCGGGTATCAGCCCGCATTTTACGCCCGCGCTGTCATTCTGAGCGGAGCGAAGAATCCCCTTGCAAATGCGCATTGGGCATGGGATTCTTCGCTGCGCTCAGAATGACAGGAAAAGTATATAGGGGCGGGTTTTATCCCGCCCCTAAGGGTGCAATTATATACTGTCGCCCGAGTATTTCTTGCGCGACGCGATGTAGAGTTCCTCGCGGAACGCGGGAGTGAGGTTCGACGACGCGTAGTAGTTGTAGAACGACGGTTTTTCGGGGTTGCAGAACTTGTCGGCGTACTCGCGGGCATAGCGGCGTTGCTCGTCCTCAGGCAGCTCGGCGAAATTCTCGGGCAGACCCTGCGGGAATACCGCGATGAGCAGCTTGTCGCCGTACAGTTCGTAGATCTTCTGCGAATCGTTCATGAGCTGCGGAGCCCACGCGTCCCAACCCGCGGCGATCATGTTCGGCACTTGCTGAATGATGTTGCCGCAGGAGTGCAGTTCGCACTTTTTGCCCTTGGAGTGCAGATAGTCCGTGACGCGTTTCATGTACGGCACGATCATCTCCTCAGCGACGGTGGGTGAGAAGAACGGTGCCTTCTGGGAACCCCAGTCGTCGTGGATAAAGAACGCGTCGATGTTCGGGAACGCCTTGAGACAGTGGTCGAAGATGTTGATATACAGATCGGTCAGCTTGTCGAACGCGGCGTGGACGAACGGCTGGGAATCCTCATCGTAGATCGCGACGACGGCGTTCTCAAACTCCATCCACGAGATCAGACGCTCGAACCAGCCCGTCTGGAACCACATCTGGTTGTACGTCTCGGCGCGCAGATAGCCCTCGTTCTTCTTCGCGGCACCCTCCCAGTCCCACGAGTCGATGTCGGGGAACTTGATGACGCTCTCCCAATCCTCGATGTCTTCGAGCATCGGTTTGCCGGGGCGAACCATGGAGCCGCCGACCTGCGCGATGTACTCCCACTCGACGCCGAACATGTCGGGCGCGAGCGCGTGATCCTCCGCCTGATAGAAGCCGCCGCCCTCGAACACGAACGCGCGGGCGATGTTGTCGGGGATAACGCCGGGCGCGAACATCTGCGCGTCGACCGCCTGCATCATCTGCCACCACGGCTCACGATTAAACGTCTTGACACCGTGATCGTGCGCGTTCAGGGGGTTGTTCAGGATCTTCTGACCGGGACCGCCGCCGAAGCCGGGCATCTCAAACTTGACTTCAAGCTCGCTGGGGTCGAATTTCGGAACATTGGACATAGTGAAAATTACCTCGCTTATTGATATTTTTTGTTTTTTATGATAGGATAGTCATTGCTGATATTTTACCACAGGATATCACAAAAAGAAAGCGTTTTTTTAGAAGAATCGAACGGTATTTCCACGCGAAAATTTGGAGAATATTCATATATGATTGAATTATCGGTAAACGGAGCGGTCAAAGCGTTCGTCGAGGGCGAAAATATTCTCGACGGTGTGAGCTTTGAATTGAATACGGGTGAGCATGTCGCGCTGCTCGGCAAGAACGGCGCGGGCAAGACGACGCTGTTCCGCGCCATCGTCGGCGAGATCGAACTCGACGAGGGCGCGATCGCGATAGCCACGGGACGCAAACTCGGTCTGATCTCGCAGATTCCGACGTTCCCCGACGGTTACACCGCCGACGACGTACTGCGCGAAGCGCACCGTCCGCTGTTCGCCCTGCGCGACGACATGGAGCGTCTCGCGAACGCGCTCGAATCGTCGCAATCGCCCGAGTTGCTGCGCGACTACGACCGCGCGGCGAGTGAGTTCGAGCGGCTCGGCGGGTACACGATGGACGCGGAGCGCAACCGCGTCGCCTACGGTCTGTCGATACCGCCCGAGATGCGCGCGCAGATGTTCGACACGCTGTCGGGCGGCGAGAAGACGCGCGTGAATTTGGCGCGGCTCATACTCGAGGACACCGACATTCTGCTGCTCGACGAGCCGACGAACCACCTCGACATGCGCGCCGTCGAATGGCTCGAGGAGTATCTCGCGAAGTTTCGCGGCACCGCGCTCATCATCTCGCATGACCGCTACTTCCTCGACCGCGCCGTGACGCGCAGCGTCGAGTTGGAGCGCGGAAAAGCGGAGTTGTACAGCGGCAACTACACGTTCTACGTCGCGGAAAAACAGCGGCGGCAGGACGAACTGCTGACTCGGTACGAGCGCGAGCAGAAAGAGATCAAGCGTCTCGAAGCCGCGCGCGACCGCCTGTACAGTTGGGCGACGGAAGCGTCGATCAAAAAATCGCAGGCGATGGACACGCGCATCGAGCGAACGCGCAAGACCGAACGTCCGCAGTCCGAACGCGGTATGCGCGCGCGGTTCTCCGAGCGCGAATTTCGCGGCGACGACGCGCTGATCATCAAAAATCTGTCGAAATCGTTCGAGAATAAGCCTGTGTTCGCCGACATCGAGGTCGAACTGCGCGGCGGCGAGCGCATCGCGCTCATCGGCGACAACGGCGCGGGCAAAACCACGCTCCTGCGCCTGATCACGGGTGCTGACAAGCCCGATACGGGGTTCTTGCGGCGCGGTCCCTCTATTAAAATGGCGTTCCTGCCGCAACACGTCGAGTTCGAGAACCCGTACGCGACGCTGCTCGACACCGTGATTGAGGAGACGAAATGTCCGCCGCAGATCGCGCGGAACCGTCTCGGCGCGTTCAAATTTCCGGGCATGGACGTATTCAAGCTCGTCTGCGACCTGTCGGGCGGAGAAAAGAGCCGCCTGCGGCTGTGCATACTCATGGACGAGGACGTGAATTTCCTCATTCTCGATGAGCCGACGAACCACCTCGACATCGCGTCACGCGAGTGGATTGAGGGCGCGGTCGCGGATTTTCAGGGGACGTTGCTGTTCGTGTCGCACGACCGCTATTTCTGCGAACAGTTCGCCGACAGGATATGGGAACTCGAAAACGGCGCGCTCACCGAGTACAAGTGCGGCTTCACGGAGTACAAATCGCGCAAATCGCTGCGGCAGAGCGACAAAACACCGCCGCGCACCGCCGAATCCACCCCGAAATCGCGCCCCGCACCGTCAAAAAACAGGCAGAAGCAACTCGCGCAGACCGAGCGCGGCATAGCGCAGCTCGAATCCAAACTCGCGGATATCACGCGCCAACGCGACGAGTACGCGACGGACTACGCACAGCTCATGGTGCTTGACGACGAGGAAAAAACGCTGAACGCGGAACTCGAAACGATGATGGAACAGTGGGAGCAGTTGTCGGGCGATGAATAAATATGCAATAAGCGATGCATAATTATACATATTTGTGCAATGTGCCTATTGCGAACGCACGGGAGATGTGCTATACTGCGGAAAGTGCGCAGTCTCCCTCCGCCGTCTGCGGACGGCACCCCTTTTTTCCGAAAGGGGGCAGGGACGTTGGACGGGCGATTGGTAATCGCCCCTACGACCCGTTATCCAACGTCCGCGCAAACCCCATCCTGACGCATAACCCGCGTAACCCTCGTCCAACCCAAGCCCCCTTTCGCAAAGGGGGTGCCGCTCGCAAGCGGCGGGGGTTTGTCCCCGTCCACCGTCCAACACCGTTCCAACCTCCAACCTCTAACCTCTAACATCTTACAAGGAGCAATCATGTCTGACATCAAAAAAATCGTCCTCGCGTACTCGGGCGGGCTGGACACGTCCGTCATCATTCCGTGGCTCAAGGAGAACTACGGCGACCCCGAGGTCGTCGCGGTGTCCGCGAACGTTGGTCAGGGCGACGAACTCGACGGGCTCGAAGAAAAAGCGTTGAAAACAGGCGCGTCGAAGCTCTACATCGAGGATTTGACCGACGAATTTACCGACGATTACATAGTGCCGACGCTCAAAGCGGGCGCGAAGTACGAGGGCTACCTGCTCGGCACGTCGATTGCTCGCCCCGTCATCGCGAAGCGCATCGTCGAGATCGCGCTCAGCGAGGGTGCGGACGCGATTGCGCACGGTTGCACGGGCAAGGGCAACGATCAGGTGCGGTTCGAGCTGACGATCAAGGCGTTCGCGCCGAATATGAAGATCATCGCGCCGTGGCGTGAGTGGGATTTGAAGTCGCGCGACGACGAGATTGATTACGCCGAGGCGCACGATATCCCGCTGAAAATATCGCGCGAGACGAACTATTCAAAGGACAAAAACCTCTGGCACCTCTCGCACGAGGGGCTTGACCTCGAAAATCCCGAATTGGAGCCGCAGTACCGCAAGGCGGGGTTTTTGGAGATGTCCGTATCGCCCGAGGACGCGCCCGACGCGCCGACGTACGTCGAGATAGGCTTCGAGCAGGGCGTACCCGTGACGCTCGACGGCGCGCGGCTCAAAACGTCCGATATTATACGGAAGTTGAATATTATCGGCGGCGCGAACGGCATCGGACTGCTCGACCTCGTGGAAAATCGGCTCGTCGGCATGAAGTCGCGCGGTGTGTACGAGACGCCCGGCGGCGCGATACTCTACCACGCGCACGACGTGTTGGAGACGGTCACGCTCGACAAGGAAACGAGCCATCTCAAAGCTCAACTCGCCCTCAAATTCGCGGAATACGCGTACAACGGGCAGTGGTTCACCCCCGCGCGCGAGGCGTTGTCCGCGTTCGTCGACAAGACGCAGGAGACGGTGACGGGGCGCGTTCGCCTGAAACTCTACAAGGGCAACATCATCAACGCGGGCGTGTGGAGTGATTACAGTTTGTATAGTGAATCGCTCGCGTCGTTCGGCGAATCGGACTACGACCAGCGCGAGGCGGAGGGCTTCATCAACCTCTACGGACTGCCGATAAAGGTCAAGGCGTTGCTTGACGAGGGACGGAAACAGTGACACGTCGCGATAGTGAGCGCGAACCGCGTGCGGCGGCGTGGAACAGCGGTATACTGCGCGGGTTGACCGCTCCGCTGATTGTCGGCGCGGTGCTTCTGCTGACGACGACGGCGGGCATTATCGCGGCACTGCTCGTATTTGCGGCGGACGTTCAGGCAGGCGCGAGTGCCATACACGACACGATAGGCTTCACATTTCCGACAGCAACGCACCAAACGCTTCAAAACATGGCGTACGTCATCTCGGTGTATGCCGCCGCCGTTACCGTCGCGGGCGTTGCGGGCATTTTTCTGTTCCGCCGCGCTGTCGAGTCGGGTGAGCAGGATCACGCGCAGACGTTCAACTTCCTGCGTGTGTTGTGCGGAGTGTCGGCGGTAGGGGCTATCGCCGCCGCAATTGTCGCTATCGTCGTATCGTCAGGGCTTGCGGAGGGCTCAAACAGCGGTGCGGGCATTGTCGTTGTTGCAGCTATCGCGGCGGCGGGGATTTACGTGGTTTGGATGAGCAGACTTGCAACGCTGATGAATAAACTGTCGGGAACGATGCGTGACGGTGACGAACCCGACCCGCCGAGCGTGTTTGATATAGCGGTGACTGTCGTTGCGGCGGCAATTGCGGTAGCTGCGGTGTTCGCGCCGATTTCACTGATAATCAAGCTCACGCTTGCGGCGGCGGTGTTGTATCTTATGACGCTTGCGGTGTTGCTCGCCTTAACGCGGGTCAGGCTAAAAGCGGCGGCGGTTCAGTTTTGGAGAGTGTATCATGAGCAAGAGCGCGACCGCAAAGACAGCAGAGTACCTGCGAGCTTCGCGTATGCACGGCGAAAAAACGAAAAAGACGGCTATTGACAACATTCTGAAAGGCGGAGCGCGATAATGAGAGGTGTTCTGTAATGCCGGGGCAGATGGTGCATCTCGCGGCGGCTCGGGCGTTTGACGCGTCGGGCGACGGACTGTTCCTCGTCGCGAACATCGCGCCCGACTTCACGGACTCGCGGCAGATCAAGGACTACATACACCTGCGCACCGCGCCCGACCGCGAGACCGCGCTCCGCGAATTGCGCGGTGCGATTGACGTGAATAATCCGTTTGAACTCGGGTGGCTGCTGCACCTGTTCGCCGATTGGCGTTGGGATACGGACGTTATCCCGTCGTTTCGCGACAGTTACACAGGCGGCGGAAACTGGTTCACGGCGTACCGCGCAGAACTCGGCAAACTCTCGTTCTCGATGTACCGCGACGAGCCGTGGAGCCGCGAGGTCTGGGCAAAGATTCGCTCGGAACAGGTGACAAACGCGTTGCGCGACCTGCAAAAAATCACCACCGTGCTGCCCGTGCCGCTGGAACTCAACTGGTACCGTGAGCGCGTTATCGCGACGCACGAACGGCACCGAGACGACACGCCGACGCTGTTCACAGCGGACATGGCGCACGATTTCGCGAGTGAGACTGCGGAGAGATTCAAACAATTGCTGATTGACGATTGACAATTGCGACGGGTTTGGACGCGGTTGCGCGACGACAATGGAGGAATATTATGGCGAAATTATGGGGCGGGCGGTTCGACGACGACACCGACGCGCTCGTGGACGAACTCAACGCGTCGATAATGTTCGACAAGCGGCTGTACCGCGAGGACATCGAGGGCAGTGTCGCGCACGCTGAAATGCTTGCGGCGCAAGGGATAATCAGCGACGACGACGTTGACCTGATAACGGCGGGTCTGCGCGGCATAAGGGCTGACATCGACGCGGGGCGGTTCGATTTCAAGCTCGCCGACGAGGATATCCACATGGCGATTGAGTCGGAGCTGACGCGCAGAATCGGCGACGCGGGCAAACGTCTGCACACCGCGCGGTCACGCAATGATCAGGTTGCGCTTGACTTCCGACTGCACGTAAAACGTGAGATTGCAACGGTTATCGGCATGGAACTGAACCTCGTCACCGTACTCGCAGACCTCGCGGACGCGCACCTCGGCACCGTGATGCCCGCGTACACGCATCTGCAGCGCGCACAGCCGACGACGTTCGCGCACTACATGATGGCGTACGCGAACATGCTGCGGCGCGACGTGACGCGGCTCGAGGACTGCCGCGAACGGCTCGATTTTTCGCCGCTCGGCTCGGGTGCGCTGACGGGGACGACATACCCTATTGACCGCGCCGCGACGGCACAAAAACTCGGATTCAGCGGTGCTACGGAGAACAGTCTCGACGGCGTGTCCGACCGCGACTACGCGATTGAACTGCTGAGCGCGCTCGCGATTCTGATGATGCACCTGTCGCGGTTCGCGGAGGAGATCATACTGTGGTGTTCGTGGGAGTTTCGGTTCGTCGAACTCGCGGACGCGTACTCGACGGGCAGTTCGATTATGCCGCAGAAGAAGAACCCCGACGTCGCGGAGCTTGTGCGCGGTAAGACGGGGCGCGTGTACGGCGATCTCGTAGGTCTGCTGACGGTCATGAAAGCGTTACCGCTCGCGTACAACAAGGATATGCAGGAGGACAAAGAGGGCGTTTTCGACGCGATCGACACCGTGAAAAAGTGTCTGCCCGTGTTCTCCGACATGGTGCGCACGATGACGGTGCGCCGCGACAACCTGCGCCGCGCCGCCGCTGAGGGCTTCATCAACGCCACGGACTGCGCGGATTACCTCGTGAAACGCGGTCTGCCGTTCCGCGACGCGTACACCGTCGTCGGCAAACTCGTGAACTACTGCGTGAAGTCGGGCAAGACGCTCGAAACGCTGGACATTTCGGAGTACAAATCGCTGTCGGAACTGTTCGGCGACGACGTGTACGACGCGATAAATCTCGAAAACTGCGTAGCACTGCGCAACGTCACAGGCGGTCCCGCACCCGACGAGGTGCGGCGTCAGATCGCGGGTGTGAGAGCGTTTGCAGGTGAGCGGACGTGATTCGCGTCGTTGTAGGGGCGGGTCTTGACCCGCCCTCCGCCGCCCGCAGGATTTTGCAGCGGGTCGGTCAAGACCGACCCCTACGAAAGATTTGCGCTCAAAATTATTATGTCAACGCCGCTTGTCCACTCCTGCCGAAGAGACTATGGTATCTTGTGGGGCGCGCAAGTGAACCAAGACCCTGCCACTCACCGCAGGGCAGCGGCAAAACGAGCCGCAGAGCGTAATTTTTAATCTGCGAAAGGTATCCGCATGACACCTAAAATCTACATCGACGGCGCCGAAGGCACCACGGGGCTGCAAATCCACGAGCGGCTCGGCGCGCGCCGCGACATTGAACTGCTGTGCATCGCCGACGCGCTCCGCAAGGACACTGCCGAACGCCGGCGGCTCATCAACGCCGCCGATCTCGTGTTCCTGTGCCTGCCCGACGCGGCGGCTGTCGAAGCCGTCGCGCTCATCGACAATCCGCACACGCGTGTGATTGACGCGTCCACAGCGCACCGCGTCGCCGACGGTTGGGTGTATGGTCTGCCCGAGTTGTCGGGCGCACAGCGGGACGCGGTGCGCGCGGCGCGGTTCGTCGCGAACCCGGGGTGCCACGCCACGGGCGCGATTATGCTGCTCAGTCCGCTTGTCGCGAAAGGTGTTGTGCCGCAGGATTTTCCCGTCGTTATCACGTCGTTGACGGGGTACACGGGCGGCGGCAAAAAGATGATCGCCGAGTATGAGACGGCGGATCGCGGCGAGCGGTGGGATTTGAACGCGCCGCGCGCCTACGGACTCGCGGGCAACCACAAGCACCTGCCCGAGATCACGCGGTATGCGGGGCTGTCGCAACCGCCCGCGTTCGTGCCGATTGTCGCGGACTACCCGCAGGGTATGCAGGTGATCATCCCGCTTGCGATGCCGCGAAAAAGTGAGATGTTGCAAGTGTTACAAGCGCATTATGCCGACTGCCGCAACGTCGATGTGCTGGGCGAGTCGGGCGCATTCGAGCCGTCGAACGTCAACGCAGACCGCGACCGTGTGACGCTGCGCGTCGTCGGCAATGACGCGATACCGATACTCACGGCGCAGTTCAACAACCTCGGCAAGGGCGCGTCGGGTGCGGCGGTGCAGAACATGAACCTCATGCTCGGTTTCGACGAGTACGCGGGACTGAATCTCGAATAAATATTCATCACGGAGTGTATAAATATGCTTTTATCGGTTGTTAACATCGACGGCGGCGTGACCGCGCCGCTCGGATTTACGGCGGCGGGGTTGCACGTCGGGGTCAAGACGCACGACCCGAACAAGCGCGACGTCGCACTCATCGCCGCTGACCGCGAGTGTACGGCGGCGGCGGTGTACACAAAAAACGTCGTCAAAGCCGCGCCGCTTCTCGTGACGCGCGAACATCTCGCGGACGGCACCGCGCGCGCTGTCATCGTGAACTCCGGCAACGCCAACGCGTGCGCGCCGAACGGCGAGGAGAACGCGGAGCGCATGTGTGCCGCGACAGCCGCCGCGCTCGGTATTGACGCGTCGGATATCGCCGTAGCGTCCACGGGCGTTATCGGGCAGCCGCTGCCGATCGAGAAGATTGTATCTGCGGTGCCGCAACTCGTGAAGTCGCTGAGCCGCAACGGTTCGGGCGATGCCGCCGACGCGATTATGACGACGGATACACGGCGTAAAGAACTTGCGCTCGAGGTGACAATCGGCGGCAATCCCGTTAAAATCGGCGGTATCGCAAAAGGTTCGGGCATGATCCACCCGAACATGGGTACGATGCTGTGCTTCATCACGACGGACGCGGCGATCTCGCGCGAGATGCTCGGCACCGCGCTGAAATCGGCGGTGCGCGAGAGCTTCAACCGCATCTCCGTGGACGGCGACACGTCGACGAACGACATGGCAGTCGTTCTTGCGTCAGGCGCGGCGGGCAACGCGGAGATAGCGGCGTTGGGCGAGGATTACGCCGCGTTTCACGACGCTCTGCGCGCATTGTGCGTGCAACTCGCCACGGAGATGGCGTCGGACGGCGAGGGCGCGCAACACCTCATCACCTGCACCGTCTCGAACGCCGAGACGGAGGACAAGGCGGAGACTATCGCGAAATCCGTGATCTCCTCGACGCTGTTCAAGGCGGCAATCTTCGGCGCGGACGCGAACTGGGGGCGTGTACTGTGCGCGATGGGCTACTCGGGCGCGGAGTTCGACCCTGACGCGGTGGACGTGGCGTTCAAGTCGCCGGCGGGTGAAATCTCGGTGTGTGCGGCGGGTCGCGGTCTGCCGTTCGACGAGGAAACAGCAAAGAAAATCCTCACGGAACACGACGTAGAGGTGCTGATAGACCTGCACGAGGGCAACGCGCGGTGTACCTGCTGGGGGTGCGATATAACGTACGATTATATCAAGATCAACGGGGATTACAGGACTTGACAATTAACAATTAACAGTTGCGGGGGTTTGGACGGGAGTTGCGGGGAACAAACCCCCGCCGACTGCGGTCGGCGATGACAGATAACACATAACAGATATGGACGGGGGAACAAACCCCCGCCGCTTGCGAGCGGCACCCCCTTTCCGAAAGGGGGCAGAGTAGGACGGGGGACGCGTTCTCCCCCTGTCACTTCGTGACATCCCCCTCTGTGAGGGAGACTTTGGACGACGCGTTCTCAAAAGCCTCCCTCTTAGAGGGAGGTGCCGTCCGCAGACGGCGGAGGGAGACCACCGTCCAAACGTCCCCGCGTTCCAACGTCCAACCCTGCCCCCTTTCGGAAAGGGGGTGCCGTCCGCAGACGGCGGTGTTTGTCCCCCGTCCCGCGTTCGCGAGAACCGAGAACCTGACGAACACCACAACAGGGCGACCACATAGGGTCGCCCCTACCCCCTAAATTGAGGGTCTGACCGCTTTTGAGGAACTCTCTCGCTTATTACGAACAAAATTCCGAGGAGACAATCATGTTCAACAACGCTGAGCGCGCGCAGACGCTGGTCGGAGCTCTGCCGTACATACAAAAATTCTACGGGAAAATGAACGGGGATTGCAGGACGTGATGCTGTGGGTTGAGGTTGCGGTGGCGGTTATTATAGTCGCCGTTGCGGGCGCAGTCGTGCCGATTGTGCTGGATAAAATTAAGAGCAACGCGGTAATCGCGATTATCGCATTTGCAGTAGTGATTGCCGAGACGCTATACGCGGTGTTAATGAGCGGCGGTGCGCATAGGACTGATAATTGGTTCACGGCGGCGCATATTCCGAGGCAACTGCTGATAGCGGTGCCGCTTAACATTGCGCAGATGGTTATGTTACTGCTTTTTGCGGGCATATTGAAGCTGCTGCGCGTGAAACCGCCTGAGCCGAAACTGAAACTCGGGGTAAAAAACGGCGCGCAACTTGTGTTTGCTATTATTTTCAATTTTTTGGTCGTAGGGACTACGGAAGAAATCATGTTTCGTGGGTATCTGCTGGGGCTGTTTCGAGCGGCAATCGGATCGAACGCGTGGGCGGTTGTTATTGTCTCTGTGCTGTTCGGCGCGATACACTACCCCGGGTACGAGACGTGGCATAAAGTCGCGACAACGACGCTAATTGGCGCGTTGTACGGAACCGCGATGCTCGTGATTCCCGATTGCACGCTGCTCACGGTGATCGTGGCACACGGGGTGAACAATGCGGTAGCATTCGCCATAAGATTTACGGACAACAATACGCTTAATCGGGAGGTCGAAAATGTTCAACAACGCTGAGCGCGCGCAGACGCTTGTCGAAGCTCTGCCGTATATACAAAAATTCTACGGGAAGGTCGTCGTCGTGAAGTATGGCGGCAACGCCATGACCTCGCACGAGCTGTTCGACGCGGTGATGGAGGACTTGATTCTCCTGCGGCTCGTCGGCATACCCGTCGTGCTCGTGCATGGCGGCGGACCCGAGATCGACGCGATGCTCACGCGGCTCGGCATGGAGTCGCGCTTCGTCAACGGTCTGCGGTACACCGACCGCGAGACGATGGAGATCGTGCAATCCGTGCTGTGCGGCAAGGTGAACAAGGACTTAGTCGCGACGCTTACGCGGCTCGGTGCGTCCGCCGTGGGGCTGTGCGGTATCGACGGCGAGCTGTTCCGCGCGGTGAAATACGGCGGCGGCGAGCTCGGTTACGTCGGCGAGATCACGCGCGTGAACCCGGGTATCGTCCTGCGCGCCATCGACGCGGGCAGAATCCCCGTCATCGCTACGGTCGCGCTCGGCGAGGACGAGGACACGGCGTACAACGTCAACGCCGACACGGCGGCGGCGAAACTTGCCATCGCGCTCGGTGCAGAAAAGTTGATACTGCTCACGAATACGCGCGGCGTTCTGCGCGTATTCGGCGACGAGGATACGCTGATCCCGCAGATCACACTCGCACAAATCCCCGAATTGCAGGAACAGAACATCATCGCGGGCGGCATGATCCCGAAAGTCGAGTGTTGCCGCGACGCGATCGATGGCGGCGTACGACGAACGCATATCCTCGACGGGCGCGTCCCGCACTCGATTCTGATTGAGATGCTGACCGATTCGGGCAACGGGACGATGATATATGACAATTAACAGGTAACAATTAACAATTAACAGTTTCGGGGGTTGGACGGGGAAACGCTGACACCGAAAATTTTGGAGGTAATTATGACTTCGCAGGAGATTAAAAGACTTGATTCGCAGCACGTTATGCAGACTTATGGGCGGTTCGACGTTGCGCTCGACCATGGTATCGGTGCTACGCTGTACTCGCCCGAGGGCAAGGCGTACATCGACTTCACGTCGGGTATCGGCGTGAACTCCGTCGGGTACGGCAACCGCGCGTGGGCGGACGCGATATACGCTCAGGCGTTGAAATTAGGGCATATCTCGAACCTGTACTACACCGAGCCGTATGCGAAACTCGCGGAGCTTCTGACGGCGCGCTCCGGCATGTCGCGCGTGTTTTTCGCGAACGCGGGCGGCGAGGCGAACGAGGGCATCATCAAACTCGCGCGCAAGTACTCGCACGACAAGTACGGGGAATCGAACCCGAACCGCAACGTGATTGTCACGCTATTGCAGTCGTTCCACGGGCGCACGGTGACGACGCTCGCCGCGACGGGTCAGGAGCATTTCCACAAGCACTTTTTCCCGTTCACTGAAGGGTTCCGCCACGTCCCCGCGAACGATCTCGCGGCGGTGACGGCGGAGATTGAGCGCGGCGACGTGTGCGCGGTGTTCGTCGAGCTGATTCAGGGCGAGGGCGGCGTGCTGCCGCTCGACCCGACGTATGTCAAAGCGTTGCGGGAACTGTGTTCCGCACGTGACGTGCTGCTGCTCGCGGACGAGGTGCAGACGGGTATCGGGCGCACGGGCGAACTGTTCGCGTTCCAAAAATACGGCATTCTGCCCGACGCGGCGACGTTCGCGAAAGGTATCGCGGGCGGGCTGCCGATGGGCGGCGTTCTCGCGGCAAAATCGTGCGACACGACACTCGCGGCGGGCGACCACGCGACGACGTTCGGCGGCAACCCGATTGCGGCGGCGGCGGCGGTCGAGGTTCTGCGCCAACTCGACGACGACGCGCTCGCGAAAGTCACCGAAAACGGGCAGTATATCCGCGACACCGTAGCGTCGTGGGGCTTTGCGAACGTCGTCGAGACGCGCGGCGCGGGGTTGATGATCGGCGTACAGGTCACAGGAACGCCGAAAGATTATGTGCTGCAATGCATTGAGCGCGGTCTGCTGCTGCTCACGGCGGGTTCCGACGCGCTCCGCATACTGCCGCCGCTGACGATAACGCGCGCCGAGATAGACGCGGGGCTGGCGATATTGAAAGAGGTATTGGCAAATAATTGAACAGGACGGACAGGGGCGTCCGTCCCTACGAAGTAGGGGCGGGGTCTACCCGCCCTTGCGGAAAACTATGAATCGGTGAAAGGGCGGGTAAACCCCGCCCCTACGGCTCGCGCCAACCCTCGTTCTAACAAACCTCTAACATCTAACCTCTCACAGAAAGGTCTTAATCATGAAACATCTGTTAAAGCTGCTCGACCTGTCGGGCGACGAGATCATCAACATACTCGACACCGCAGATCGCTTGAAAGCGGAGCAAAAAGCGGGCAAACCGCACGCTTTTCCGCGCGGTAAGACGCTCGCGATGATCTTTGCGAAGAACTCGACGCGCACACGCGTGTCGTTCGAGACGGGCATATTCCAACTCGGCGGTCAGGGCATTTTCCTGTCGAACGCCGACTCGCAACTCGGGCGCGGCGAGCCGATTCAGGACACCGCGCGCGTCCTCTCGCGCTACTGCGACGGCATCATGATACGCACGTTCGCGCAGCAGGAGGTCGAGGATCTCGCGAAATTCGGCGATATCCCCGTGATCAACGGGCTGACCGACTTCGCGCACCCGTGTCAGGTGCTCGCCGACTTGCAGACGATACGCGAACACAAAAAACGTCTCGCGGGACTGAAAATCTGCTACATCGGTGACGGCAACAACATGGCGAACTCGATCATCGTCGGCGCGCTGAAAGTCGGTGCGGAGGTCTCCGTCGCGACACCCGAAGCGTACCGTCCCGACGCGCAAGTGTACGACTTCGCGATGTCGCAGACGGGTCCGCGGTTCATGTTGACCACCGACCCGAGAGCCGCGGCACGCGGTGCCGACGTGATATTCACGGACGTGTGGGCGAGCATGGGCATGGAGGCGGAGACCGCCGCGCGAACCGTCGCGTTCAAAGGCTATTGCGTGGACGACGAGATCATGGCACTTGCGAACAAGGGTTGCATGGTGCAGCATTGTCTGCCCGCGCATCGCGGCGAGGAGATCACCGAAAAGGTGTTCGAGGAACACGCAACCGAGATTTTCGACGAGGCAGAGAACCGTTTGCACGCGCAAAAAGCGGTGATGTATCTGCTGATGAAATAGGCGGGACGGTTTTTGCGAACAATGGCGTAGGGGCGGGGTTCACCCGCCCTTTTTGTGTTGTGCCACACGCTGTCATTCTGAGCGAAGCGAAGAATCCCCTTGACAATGCGCATTAGTCGGGGGATTCTTCGCTTCGCTCAGAATGACAGG
>JAISJJ010000072.1 GCA_031261585.1 Oscillospiraceae bacterium | reverse complement strand
CCACGAAGCGTTTCAGCCGCGTGAAGCGACGCAAAAACGAGGTGCTGATTTCATTTCAGCACCCCGTTTTGCGCATGATATTCAGTTCTTGTACCGAACCTGTTTGCCGTTCGCCATATTAGTGTTGGTATTGCTGGGTTTAGTTGTGCGTTCTTATGCCGTGGCGGTTGACCCCGCCCTTGCGTATATTTCGTATACACAACGCAAACGGATGTGTCAACCCGTCCTTGGCACACGTCCAAACAACGCAAAATGGCGCACCAACCCCGCCCCTACGCCTAATCGCTCTAACCTCTCGCACCCTACCTATACCCGTCCCACACGCGCCCCAGCACCATCTCCGCGACTTCGACGGTCACGGGTGTCGGGCAGTAGCTCGACAGGTGACTGTCCGCGACCGACGGGGCGAGCGCGACGACCTGCTCACGCGTCGCGCCGAGTTCGTGCAGCGACTGCACATTCATCGCGCGCATCATGCCGTAAATTGCGTCCGCCACCATGTTGCCGAGCGTCTCTCCGCTCTCATTGCCGCGCAATTCAAGACCGAGTGCCGCCGCGATGTCAGCCATGCGCTCGGGAACGAACGGCGCGACGAACCGCATGACCTCCGCGAGACCGAGTGCGCAACTGTGACCGTGCGGCGTGTGGAACGCGACGCTGAACGCGTCGCCTATCGCGTGACCCATGTGCGTCAGCGGGTCGCGGAACGCCATACCCGCCCAGTTCGCGGCAATCGCCATCTCGCTGCGGTATTCGATGTTGTCGGGGTGTTGATAACTCAAAACCAGACTGCCCGCGATCTTTCGTATCGCGCCGAGCGCGTAGAGATCGGCGTGGATATTCGCGCAGTTGCTTGTGTACGCCTCGACGGCGTGGGCGAGCGCGTCCAGCCCCGTGTGCGCCGTCACGGCGGGCGGCAGCGTCAGCATGAGTTCGGGATCGACGACGGCGAGTGTCGTGTTCACGTAGACGCTCCACTTCGCGTTCACGTCGGGGCGCGAGATGATCGCGACGCGCGTGCATTCGCTGCCCGTACCCGCCGTCGTCGGCACGAGAATGACGGGTGCCGTCGTCGCGACGCTGATCGGGTGCGCCAATATGTAGTTTTTCACGGGTGCGGGGTTGCCCGACAGCAGAATTGCGGCGGCTTTTGCCGTGTCCATACTGCTGCCGCCGCCGATACCGACGAGACAGTCCGCGCCCGCCGCGATTGCAGCAGCACCCGCAGCGTCGACCACCGCGTCCGTCGGGTCGGCGATAACGCCGTCGAACGCGGCGTACGAGACACCCGCGCTGTCGAGCGACGCTACGGCGCGCGCGACGATACCCGCGCGTTCGCTGCCCTTGTCGAACACCAGCAGAGCCTTGCGGCAACCGAGCGCGGCGAGTTTCTCGCCGAGGATCGTGATTGACCCGCGTCCGAATATGACACCGGCACCCGACGTAAATTCCTGATACATAGACGACCTCCGTTTTTGAGATTATTGTAGCACAAAATCGGAGGAAGCGGTAGAGTTTTTTGAAAATTTCATTATGTGTAAACGCTGTTGACGGATAGGAATTGCGCGCGTATGTGTTGTAGGGGCGGGGTTCACCCGCCCTTGCGCATGTGTCGTAAAAATATCGAAAAAGGGCGAGATAAACCCCGCCCTTGGCATATACCAAAACAACGCAAAAGGGCGGGTAGACCCCGCCCCTACGATGACGCGAATCTGTAATCGCGCCGCTTCCGAATTTTCAACGTAATGTTTTCACGTCAAAATTTCATACCCCGTTGAAATTTTCACCGCGCGGTGCTATAATGTAGAAAAACGAATTACGGAGTTGCAGATGAAGATTTTATGGAGACTGTCCCGCGAGACGCGGGGGTACCGCGCGATTATCGCGCTCGCCGTGCTGACTATTATCGCCGCGTCGGGCGTCAGTCTGGTCGCGCCGAACGTGCTGACAAACATCATCACGATGATTCAGTCGGGTGTCACGCTCGACGATATGCCGCGCGTCGTCACGCTGTCATTGCTGTTGCTCGGACTGTACGCGGTGACGCAGGTGCTGCGCGCGGCGAACAACATCTTGGCGCACAAGGCGGCTTGGAACATCGTCGAAAACGTGCGCGTCAAGGTGTACGCGAAGTTGCAGACGTTCTCGACGGAGTACTTCTCGTCGGTGCATACGGGCGACCTCATGAGCCGCATCGTGTCCGACACGGGGACGCTCGAACAGCTCTACGCGCATATCATCCCGCAGACGATTTCGGACGTGCTGACGCTCGTCGGCGTGACGATCGTGCTGTTCACGATGAACGCAAAACTCGCCGCGCTGACGTGTATCCCGATACCGCTGTTATTGCTGTCGAGTTGGGTATACATCAAGAAAATTCGCCCGATTTTCCGCGGACGGCAGAAGGTACTCGGCACGATAAACACGCGTCTGCACGACAACTTCGACGGCATCAAGGAGATTCGCGCGTTCGGACAGGAGAAACGCGAGGAGGCGTTCCTGCGCGACGGGTTCCGCCAGTTCACGACGGTTACGTTGCGCGGACTGTTTCGCGGCGCGTTTTACGGACCGTCGCTCGTGCTATTGGGCAATCTCGGCACCGTGATTGTGCTTGCGGTCGGCGGATATTTCAGCTTTCTCGGCGACATCACGCCAGCGTACGTCATCGGGTTTATCTTCTACCTGAACCTGTTCTACTCGCCGATAATGAGCCTTGCGGAGCGCGTCGAGCCGATGCAGGAGGCGATTGCGGGCGCGGAGCGCGTGATTGAGATACTCGACACGCCGCAGACGATAACGAACGCGGACGGCGCGGTGCCGCTCGACGAGTGTCGCGGCGAGATAACGTACGAGAACGTCGAGTTTTACTACGACGCGGCGAAACCGATTCTGAAAAACATCAACGTGGATATCAAACCAGGCACGTTCACGGCGTTCGTGGGTCCCACGGGCGTGGGCAAGAGCACGATGGTGAACCTCGCGGCGCGGTTTTACGACCCGATTGAGGGCAGCGTGAAGCTCGACGGGTACGATTTGCGCGAACTGACGCTCGAAAGTCTGCGAAAACACATCGCGTTCGTGCCGCAGGACACGTTCCTGTTCAACATGTCCATCGCGGAGAATATCGCGTACGCGCGCCCCGACGCGACGGAGTCGGAGATCGTCCGCGCGGCTGAGATCGCGCGGATCCACCACGACATTCTCGCGATGCCCGAGGGGTACGCGTCCGTCACGGGCGAGCGCGGCGTGAAGCTGTCGGGCGGGCAGAAACAGCGCATAGCGATTGCGCGCGCGGTGCTGTGCGGCGCGTCCGTGCTGATACTCGACGAGGCGACGAGCAGCGTAGACGCGGAGACGGAGCGCATGATTCAGCACTCCATTGACGAACTCGCGGGGACGCACACGATCATCGCGATTGCGCACAGGCTTTCAACGATTGTGGGCGCGGATCAGATATGCGTGTTCCACGAGGGCGAGATCGTCGAGCGCGGCACACACGCGGAACTCATGACGCTCGGCGGGCTGTACCGCAGGATGTACGATTTGCAGACCGAGGACGCGCGGTAGCCGACCCGAACGACCGTTCTGCATGTCAACCCACGGTTGATATGTAATCCAAATACCGTTCGGTTGACAACCGAGCGGTATCGTGTTTTAATGGGTCTGCAAAACTTTACAGGAGGGCGAACACATGGAACTCGCAATCGGGGGCAACATCAAACGTCTGCGCGGCGAACAGGGCGCGACGCAGGAGAAACTCGCGGATTATCTCGGCGTTACGACGCGCGCGGTGTCCAAATGGGAGACGGGCAAGGCGTACCCCGACATCACGCTGCTCGGCGGTATCGCGGCGTTCTTCGGCGTGTCGCTCGACGAGCTGATGGCGGATCGGGCGGAGCGCAACGACAAAGTGCGCACAACGGAGCTGCTGATGAAAATCCTCGACAACCGCGCGGTCGGCAAGCACGACGAGAACATCAAACTCCTGCGAAAAGCCGCAAAGGAGAACCCGAACGACTTCATGGTACAACTCCTGCTCGCAACCGAACTGTACAACTTCGGCGTGATTGAGCGCGCAATACTTGACGCACACAATAATGATGCGGCGGACAATACGCAACGCACGAACAACAGTATTCGCGAGGCGGCGGGTATCTGTCAGCGGGTTTTGAAGCTGTGCAACGACGATACTATGCGCCAGTCTGCCGTGAAGCTCGCGTTCATTCTATATGACGCGCTCGGCGACACGGAAAACGCGCGGGAGATGTACGCAAAGCTGCCGTCGATTGATAACAGCAACGCGCTCCTGCTTCCGAGCTATCTCACGAGCGACGAGCGCAAGGCGGCGATACAAGGCACGATAAAAACGTTGACGGACACGTTCTATCAGGCGTGTCTGAACCTCGCCGCCGCAGGCAGTAACGAGTTTGGCTACGACTATGAGCGGCAGAGCGCGATTATCCGAAAAGCCGTTGACATGTATCTGCTGGTGTACGAAAACGGCGATTTCGGCACCTCGGCTGCAAATCTGCAAACCGCCTACGGTGTCCTGTCGCGGCTCGCGGCGGAACACGGCGACGCGGAAAACGCGCTCGCGTACCTCGAACTCGCGGCAAAGTACGCGATTGCGTATGTTACGCGACCGCTGCAACCCGATTTGACAGGGTTGAGCGGCATGTTCTACACGGCGTACACGTCGGTTCTCATCGATGCGCGGCGCGATTTCGCGATAAACGAGACTCACGCGAACGAACACAATCTGTGCTGGGATTTGATGCATACCACTAAATTTAACCCGACAGTCGTCGCGCTCATCGGGGATTCGGAGCGTTTCAAAGCCGTAATCGCCGAGCTTGAACGGTACGCCGAGACCGAACGCGAGTCACAGAATCCGTTCGATTTTGCGCAAAATCTCAAAAAAGCCGAGAGCGGCGACGAGAACTATATGTTTATTCTCGCGGGGCTGTATTGGCAAGGTATCGGTGTCGAGCAGGACATGGAGGAAGCCGCGAAATGGCTGCGCCGCGCCGCCGACAAGGATCACACGGGCGCGCTGAATGACCTCGGCGAACTCTACCGTCTCGGTGTCGGCGTGCCGCGAGACTACGCCGAGGCGATGAAACTGTACCGCCGCGCCGACGAGGTACCCACGCCGTTCGGTGTCGGCAACCCGTTCTCCCGCGCGAATATCGGCGACCTGTACCGTCACGGTCTCGGCGTTGAGCGCGATTACGCGGAGGCGATACGGTGGTACGAGCTTGCGGATGGGCAGGATTATCCGCACGCGCAGTATCGTCTCGGCGAGATGTACGAGAACGGCGAGGGCGTGGCGCGCGACCTGCGCCGCGCGCTCGAATACTACGAAAAAGCAGCAGTGCCGAATCCGCACCACCCGCTGCCCGAGTCGCTCGACGAGGTGTCCCCCTACGACACGAGCAACACCGCCACGCGCCCGATGGTGAATGACGCGATTGAAAGAGTGAGAGGGCAATTGATAATTGATAATTGACAATGGACAATTACGGGGGTTTGGACGAGGGACAAACCCCCGCCGTCTGCGGACGGCACCCCCTTTCCGAAAGGGGGCAGGGGTTGGACGTGGGTTGCGGGGCGTATGTAGGTACACGGAACAGCGCGGGACGGACGTGAGGGCGATTGAGCGCGATGCGGCGGAGACGGAGGACGCGGGGGCGCGGTATTCGGCGGAGATCAACAGTGATAAAGAATCCGATTTACAAACCGCGTTGGATATGTTACAATCAGACTCCACCAACAGCGAAGTTTTTCGTGAGACGGGATTAGTCGTAAATAACGGCGGAGATATTCGCGATGGTTTCGATGGTGAGATTATCGGAAAATGGAGTGGGGCAAATGACACGCAGAGACGCGACAGCAATAATAAACTATCACGATCGGATACTCAAAGGTCGAGGGCAAACGGGCAAGGGGTTCGACGAGGAACAGGAGTTGAAAGAACGGCTGATTCAGTACTTAATAAGCCAACCTTACAGTGGGAAACCCTCAGTTCTGCGAAAACATTTGCGTTCGGAGAAGCTGTACGAAAATTAAAAGATAAGCTGCCGTGCGACAGCGAAGCCCGAGCGTATGTAAAGCTTTTCGGAGAAAATGCGAATATTGAAATTGCTCGGGAGTTTTACAATGACTTTGCAATTGATCCGATAGTCGCAGAAAATAAGTGGAAAATCCTCGGAAGGCGATTATCAATCGCCCGCCCAACGTCCTGCGTCCTACGCGTCCAAAGTCTCCCTCACAGAGGGGGATGTCACGAAGTGACAGGGGGAGGACGAATCAAAATCGCTATGGGGTCTCCCTCCGCCGTCTGCGGACGGCACCCCCTTTCCGAAAGGGGGCAGGGGTTGGACGAGAGTTGCGGGGCGCGTGTAGGGGCGATTATCAATCGCCCGCCGTTGTTCGCCCTGAACGACACCAAAACCCAAACACCGTTGCGGCGAATTGACCAAAAATCCCTCGTTCTTTTCAAAAAATTCTGCTTGACATCGGCGTTTATTGCGGTTATACTATGCTAAATTGTCGCATAATACGAGAGGAACCCAACATGTCGCACAACGCAAACGAGATTATTATCAATGTAAACGCGGTAGTCAGCGTACTGATTATCCGCGTTATCGGCGTTGTTATTATCGGCGGCGGGCGACGGGAACCTTTCTAACTCGACCCTCACACGGTCTGAATTGAGAGATACACGCCCCTCGCCTGAGAATCTTAGGCGGGGGCATTTTTATTGCGCGCTGTGCTTTTCACGGCGCGGAGGGAGCTGAATTTGGAGCTTGCACAGATCGAACGCGCGGCGCGTCGGCTTGAAAGCGTCATACACAAGACACCCGTGAACACGTCGCGGACATTCTCCGTAATGTCGGGAGCGGAGATCTACCTGAAATGCGAAAACTTGCAGAAAACGGGTTCATTCAAGGTGCGCGGGGCGTACAACAAGATCGCGCGCATGGCGGAGGAGGGGCAGCTGCCGCACCTTGTCGCCGCGAGTGCGGGCAATCACGCGCAGGGTGTCGCCTACGCCGCCGAATCCGTCGGCGCGAAAGCGACAATCGTCATGCCGCGCTCGACCCCGATAGCGAAGATTTCCGCGACGGAGGGTTACGGCGCGGAGATCGTCCTGCACGGCGACGGCTACGACGCGGCGTACGAGCGGGCGCGTCAGATTTGCGACGAGCAGGGCGCGACGTTCGTCCACCCGTTCGACGACGAGGACGTGATCGCGGGGCAGGGGACGATCGCGCTCGAGATATTGCAATCCATGCCGACAGCAGACGCGATACTCGTACCCGCGGGCGGCGGCGGTCTGCTCGCGGGCATAGCCGCGTGTGTAAAGCAGGTCAACCCGCGTATAAAGGTGTTCGGCGTTCAGGCGGCGGGTGCGGACGCGATTGCGCGCTCATTCAGGGAGAAGCACCGCGTGTCCACCGAGACGTCCGCGACGATAGCCGACGGCATCGCCGTGCGCACGCCCGGTGAGATCACGACGGGCATCATACAGGAGTGCGTCGACGACATGGTGACGGTGTCCGACGAGGAGATCGCGGAAGCGATACTGCTGTTGCTCGAACGCACGAAACTTGTCGTCGAACCCGCGGGTGCCGTGGGGGTGGCGGCGGCGATCAACCGCAAACTGCCGCAACTCGTCGGAAAACGTGTCGTGTGCGTGCTGTCGGGCGGCAATATCGACGTGGGGTTCATACAAAAGGTCGTCGAAAAAGGACTCATCACACGCGGTCGGCTCATACGTTTCCACACCGTGATGAAAGACGCACCGGGCAGCTTGCAGCGGTGTTCCGCGATCATCGCGGAGTGCGGCGCGAATATAATTATGGTGCAGCACGACAGAATGCACACAAATCTGCAACTCGGCGACGCGATTCTGCATGTCGCGTGCGAGGTGTCGAGCGCGGAACACGGCAGGCAACTGTTCCGCGCGCTCGAAAACGAGGGCTACCGCATTATTCTCGAATCTTAGTGGGGGAAATACGCTATGTTAATGACAGGCGCGCAAATTCTGATTCAGTCGCTGATTGATCAGGGGGTCGACACGCTGTTCGGCTACCCGGGCGGCGCGGTGCTGAACATCTACGATGAATTGTACAAGCGTAAAGATGAGATTCGCCACATTCTCGTGTCGCATGAGCAGGGCGCGGCACACGCGGCGGACGGTTACGCGCGCTCGACGGGGCGCACGGGTGTGGCACTCGCGACCTCGGGACCCGGCGCGACGAACCTCGTCACGGGTATCGCGACGGCGTACCACGACTCCGTGCCGCTCGTCGCTATCACGGGCAACGTGACGCTGGATTTGATCGGGCGCGACAGCTTTCAGGAGGTGGACATCGTGTCCATCACGAACCCGATCGTGAAGCACAACTTTTTCGTCACCTCGGCGGACGAGCTTGCCGAGACGATTCGGCTCGCGTTCGAGATCGCGAACTCGGGGCGAAAAGGTCCCGTGCTCGTCGATATCCCCAAGGACATCACAGCGGCAAAGGCGGAGTTCGTATCGCTCCCGCGCTTCACCGTGCGGGCAAATCCCGAGCCTGACGACGCGAGCTTTTACACGACGGCGAGTTGGATTGCAGGGGCGGAACGTCCGCTGATCTACGCGGGCGGCGGCGTGACATTCTCGGACGCGTCCGACATGCTCAACACGTTCGCGGAGCAGATCGACGCGCCCGTCGTGCTGAGCATGATGGGGATCAGTTCGATGTCGGCGTCGTCTCCTCTGAACCTCGGGCTGGTCGGTATGCACGGCAATCCCGCCGCGAATATGGCGGTCAGCGCGTGTGATCTGCTGATCACCGTCGGCGCGCGGTTCTCCGACCGCGTGGCGGGCAACCGTCAGAGCTTCGCGAGCGAGGCGAGGATTATACATATCGACATTGACCGCGCGGAGATATCAAAAAATGTCGCAACGAACATCACGCTCGTCGGCGACGCGGCTGACTGTCTCGAAAAACTGCTGCAACACGTGAAAGTGTTGCAACAAATAAAAAAAGCCGACAACGCCGAGTGGCGGAGCGAGATTGACGGGTTCAAGCGTCAGCACGCGCTGCCCGACGCGAAAAGCGTCGGCGATGCGATAAACCCGCGCGAGGTCATCACGACCGTCGGCGAACTCGCGCCGCGCGACGCGATCATCGCGACGGACGTGGGGCAGCATCAGATGTACGTCGCGCAGTACTATCCGTTCAACCGTCCGCGCACGTTCCTCAGCTCGTGCGGTCTGGGTACGATGGGGTACGGCATGGGTGCCGCGAACGGCGCGGCGATCGGCAATCCCGACAAGCGCGTCGTGCTGTTCACGGGCGACGGCAGTTTTCACATGAATCTCGCGGAACTCGCCGTCGCGGTCAGTAACAACCTGAAAATCCTCGTGATCGTCATGAACAACAGCGTTCTCGGCATGGTTCACCAATGGCAGAAGCTGTTCTACGACGGGCGGTACTCCTCGACGGAGTTTGACCGCAAGACCGATTACGTAAAGCTCGCCGAGGCGTTCGGCGCGCGCGGACTGCGCCTGACGCACAGCGCGGACATTCGCGCGGTACTCACGGACGCGCTCGGCACCGACGGACCGTGCGTGATCGACTGCCAAATCCCGCCGACGGAGCGGGTGTTCCCGATTATCCCCCCGGGCGGCGGCACGGAGGACATGATTTACGGCGAGGAGGAGCGGCAGGCATGAAAGAGCGCATTTTTCAGATCATCGTCCAGAATCGGTTCGGCGTTCTGGCGAAAGTCTCGTCGCTGTTCAGCAGACGCGGCTGCAACATCCGCTCGCTCACGGTGTTCGAGTCGCAGGAACCCGGGCTGTCGCGCATGACGATAGTGTTCGCGGAGGAGGACGAGAAAGCAATGCAGATTTTCAGGCAACTCGAAAAGTTGGAGGACGTAAGGCGCGTCGCGCTGCTGTCCGAAATGGAACATGTCAATTAACAATGAACAATTGACAATTAACAATTTCGGGGGTTTGGACGTGGGTTGCGGGGGAACAAATCCCCGCCGCTTGCGAGCGGCACCCCCTTTCCGAAAGGGGGCAAGGGTTTGACGG
>JAISJJ010000083.1 GCA_031261585.1 Oscillospiraceae bacterium | reverse complement strand
CTTTCCGAAAGGGGGCAAGGCTAAGACGGGGTTACGTGGACGCAAAAACGCAGGGGAATTACCCCTGCGTTTTTTGTGAAAATCTGTTTGTTTAGCGTTTGCTGAACTGCGGCGCGCGTCTTGCGGCTTTCAAACCGTACTTCTTGCGCTCTTTCATTCTGGGGTCGCGTGTTAAGTAGCCCGCCGCTTTGAGGACGGCGCGGTAGTTGTCGTCCGCGAGCAGGAGCGCGCGTGACACGCCATGGCGGATTGCGCCCGCCTGACCCGTGACACCGCCGCCCGAGACTGTGGTCTCGATGTCGACCTTGCCGAGCAGATCGAGGGCTTTGAGGGGCTGACGCACGAGGAGTTTCAGCGTCTCGAGACCGAAATAGTCGTCGATATCGCGCCCGTTGATCGTGATCGCGCCTGTGCCGCCGAGGAACAGATGCACGCGCGCGACGGAGGACTTACGCCGTCCCGTGCCGTAGAGATACGGCTTTTTTGATTGATACATTTAACGTCTCCTCCTACTTCGCGTCGTAAACTTCGGGCTGTTGCGCCTGATGTTTGTGTTCCGCGCCCGCAAACACGTGCAGACGCGTCGCCTGATGCCGTCCGAGCGAGTTCTTCGCGAGCATACCGATCACGGCGTGTTCAACCGCGAACTCGGGCTTCTGATCCATGATGCGCTTGTACTGCACCTCTTTCAGACCGCCGATCCATCCGCTGTGATGGCGGTAGTACTTCTGCGTGAGCTTGTTGCCTGTGAGAACCGCACCGCCCGCGTTGATGACGATGACGAAGTCGCCGCAATCGACGTTGGGTGTGTAGTCGGGTTTGTGTTTGCCGCGCAGCAACGTCGCCGCTTTTACTGCGACCCGTCCGAGCGGTACGCCGGCAGCGTCGAGGACGTACCATTTGCGCGTCACCGTCTGCGGCTTTGCGAGTGTTGTGGACATGAATAGCTCCTTTGAAACTGCAATCGAGTTAAAATATTGAGCCGCCAATAGGCAGCCCATAATTTATACCACTTTTCGCGTGGCTTGTCAACACCTTTTTTGCAAAAATCGCAACACTCACGACGCAATCTCGTAAATTCGCCTATTATCGCAAAAATTCTCCGATATGCGCGATTCGTAAATCAAAATTTTCACGGTATTCTTACTATAACAGATTCGCGTCGTCGTAGGGGCGGGTCTTGACCCGCCCGTTGTCCGCATTACACAGCAGCGGGTCGGGCAAGCCCGACCCCTACAAAAGCCTTTGCGGGTACATTAGTTGCATTGCGCGTCAAAAAATGATAAAATATCTCGATTTCACCCCAACATTTCCCCCGTTTTCGCTACTTGTATAACAAGGAACCTCAAACGCCGATACAATCGGCGCGCGCCGAAAGGCGCGTAACCTGTCGCAACAAAAGCGACGGGGCGGCTTTGCCGTCCCAAGCGTATAAACAAGGACGGTGACTGCTATCGAACTGAACGACGAATTGGTTCGCGCGTATGCGAAGAAGATCATGGGTTTCGCGTACTCCAAGGCGCGGGATATCACGCTTGCGGAGGACTTGTCGCAGGAGATTTTGCTTGCGCTGTCGGGCGCGTTGCGGCGGCACGAGACCATCGCGGATTTGGACGGATACGTGTACACGATCTGCTGTTACACGTGGTCGAACTTCGTGCGCGCGAACAAAAAGTACTGGCGCACGGGCAATCTCGACGCGCTGTCCGAACTGCGCGGCGACACCGACATCGCGTCCGACGCGGAACACGCCGACGCGCTCGGCAGACTGCGCCGCGAGATTGCGCGCCTGTCGAAACTGCACCGCGAGATCACGCTGATGTTCTACTTCGAGAACGTGTCGGGTGCGGCAATCGCGCAAAAACTCGGTTTGCCGCACAGCACCGTCCGCTGGCACCTCGGCGAGATACGCAAAAAATTGAAAGTTGGGATTGAAATGGCAGAAAATTTGAGTTACACCCCGGGCAAGTTGCGCGAGGGTCTGGACGGCTTCACCCTGCCCGAACACGGCTTGGCGGGCATCGGCAAGGACCGTCTCGTGGACAACATCATTCTCGCGTGTTACGGCAAACCGCTGACGATTGAGGACATATCGCGCACACTCGGCGTGGCGGCGGCGTACTTGGAGTACCACATCGACGAACTCGTGTACATGGACTACCTGAAAATCGTCGAAAAGAACAAGTATCAGACGACGTTTTTCATCCCCCGCGCACGGCACGAGGTGCTGGCATCGGTCTATCAACACGGCGCGCTCCCGCCGTATGCCGAGCGGGTCTACGCGGCGTTTGTCGAGCGGTACGAGCGTATTCGCGCTATCGGATTTCTCGGGAGCGACCAAGACCGCGACTTCGTGCTGTGGTCGCTCATGCTGCTTACGCTGAATCGGCTGTACTACCGCTCACTCACCGACGTGTTGGAGCGTTCGGGTAGCCGTCTGGCGCACGATTTCTACCCGCACCGCAAGGACGGCTCACAGCACTGGGTCTGCGCGTCGCTCGTCGAGGACGACTGGTTCGACACGCAGACGGAGTTCACGCCCGACGAGATCGCGGTATACCGCCGCAGCGCCATGGGCGGCGTGTGGCAGAACGGCACGGATATCGGCGGCGGCAATCGCGCGTTCTCCGTGCAACTGAACGGTCGCGCGCAGATTTTTGCGGATTACAAGATGGAGTTCGTCGACCTCGCGGACATCGCGCGCATCGCGGAGATTATCCGCTCGGGCGAGACGCCGAACGAACACGACAAGCTGATAATCGCGAGTCAGGTCGAGCGCGGTTACGTCGCGGTGGATAATGGCGTACCGCATATGCTGATACCGTATTTCAGCGTTGATGAGAAGCGCGAACTGAATGTGATACTCGACGAGATCGCCGACGAACTCGGCGAGACGACGTTCACGCCGTACATCGAGGAGTGGGGCAGAATTTTTGAGCCTGAACTGCCCGCGTTCCTGTCGGGCGACGAGCGGCAGTACAACAAAATCGCGAACTTCACCGCACCCGTACACACCGCAATGTATCTGTTGGAGGACAACGGGCTGCTCCGCTCACCGACCGACGACGAGGTGAAACGTCTCGCAACAGTAGTCTGGTGCGAGGAGACAGGGCAACAAACGCCGCAATAATTCGCATTTTATCGGCAAAAAGACTGCTTTTATGCAGTCTTTTTGCTGTTTTAACCTCTCTTTTTTCTGCAACTTGAACATATGCAGACCACAACAGGGCGACCACATGGCAGATAACAGATATGGGCTGGAGTTGCGGGGCAGTGCCGTAGGGGCGACCATTGGTCGCCAGTAAGGATTTTGCATAGCCCAACAGGGCGACCACATAGGGTCGCCCCTACACAAACCGATACACGTGAGTGGGAACCAAGACTCTGACACGCACCGCAGGGCGGCAGCGAAACGAGCCGCAGTGTCTTTTAATGTGACGTGACGCATTTGTCTCGCCATAGCGACGCAGGAACCGTCGGTTTTGGAGTGATTAGGCGCGAATCCCGCTGAACCTGCCGTCCTCGGTTAAAGGAAGTTGCGGGATTGCCCACCCCCGCCGCCGCTGCCCATCTCGCGTCTCACGGAAGCGAGATGGGCGCGGTGCGTTCCCTCTTACGGGCTTTGGTTACTTTCCCCCGACGGAAAGTAACGCCGCGCGGCGAGCGCGGACAAGCTATCGAAAAGATTAAAGTTGCCCGCGACGCAAGTCGCGAGATGAATCGGTAATCAGGGGGATTCTTCGCAGGCTCAGAATGACAGTGTAGCTGCAAGTCTCGCGTATGAGATTCTTCGCAGGCTCAGAATGACAGGAGAGCCACAAGGCGCGCGAGAGATTCTTCGCTTCGCTCTGAATGACAGCGTGGGCAAGTCGCGCGCGTAAGATTCTTTGGCTCGTTTCTATTCGTGATTGGCGTCAATCATTCCCCGCACATACGCCCCGATCGCGCCCGCGACGTCGTCACCGCCCTGTGCGATGATGTCCACAATCGCGCTACCGACGATCACGCCGTCCGCGCTCTCGCGGATTTTCGCCGCCTGCTCGGGGCTGTGAACGCCGAATCCGACGGCGACGGGCAGCGTCGTGTGCCGCCGCAATTGCGCCACCGCCGCCGCGATATCCGTCGTAATCTGCGTTCGCGCACCCGTCACGCCAAGGGACGACACGAGATAGATGAACCCCTGCGCACCGTCCACCGCTCGCGCGACGCGCTCGCCCGAGGTCGGCGCGATCAGCGTGATAACGTCAATTCCGTAGCGTTCGCAATGCTCCGACACCTCGTCTTTTTCCTCAAACGGCAGATCGGGGATGATCACGCCCGACACGCCGCACTCGCGGCAACGCTCAAAAAACGCATCGTACCCGTATCGAAAAATCGGGTTCAGGTAGCCCATGAGGACGAGCGGCACATCGCGGTTTTCGGCGGAAAGCTCGGATTTCAGCGACGCGCACAGCGTGAAAATCGCTTCGAGCGTCGTACCCGAACTCAGCGCGCGCCCGTTCGCCGCCTGAATGACCTCGCCCTCGGCGATAGGGTCGGAGAACGGCATACCGACCTCGATGATGTCGGCACCCGCGTCAGCGAGCGCGAGAACGTAACCGCGCGTCGCGTCAATCGTCGGATCACCCGCCATGAGATACGCGATAAACGCCTTGCGATTGCTGAATTTATCGGTGATTCTACTCATGGATATCCTCCCCGCGATACCGCGCGATTGCCGCGACGTCCTTGTCGCCGCGTCCCGACAGGCAGATGATCAGATTCTGCGATTTGTCGAGCGTCGGCGCGAGTTCCCGCGCGTAAGCTACGGCGTGAGCCGACTCGATTGCGGGGATTATGCCCTCCGTGCGCGACAGATAGTAGAACGAGTCCACCGCCTCGTCGTCAGTGATTGCAACATATTCCGCGCGTTTCGCGTCGTGCAGCGCGGCGTGCTCGGGACCGATACCCGGGTAGTCAAGCCCCGCCGAAATAGAGTACACGGGCGCGATCTGCCCGCCCGCGTTCTGCACGAAATACGATTTCATGCCGTGGAACACGCCGACCTCACCGCGCGCAATCGTCGCGGCGTGCTGTTCGGTGTCAACGCCGCGCCCCGCCGCCTCGCAGCCGATGAGCCGCACGTCGGTGTCGCCCAAAAAG
>JAISJJ010000150.1 GCA_031261585.1 Oscillospiraceae bacterium | reverse complement strand
AAGTCCCTTGTCAATTGTTCATTGTTAATTGACATCGTGCCGTCCGCAGACGGCGGGGGTTTGCTCTCGTCTCAGAAACCCTCGTCCCCAACTGTTAACTGTTAACTGTTAATTGTTAACTGTTTCATATATTCCGCGCCGTATTTCGAGTAGCCGATGGGGTATATCTCGTTGTCCGACAGCAGTCGGCACAGCCACAGCGGGATACTCCGCGCGACCTTGATCTCCATGATCCACTCGTCGGGTTCGAGCGTCGGTTCACCGCAATCGCCGTCCTCAAACCGCAAATCCGTGCGCCGCGTGCGGATATTCGTGTCGAACGACACGCGCAGGTCGTGCTGCCCGACCCCGAAGTACGCGAATCGGTCGTACGCGAGGTACAGCGTCGGTTGCAACCGCTCGCGCCGCACGATGCACTGCACCTCGCGCAGCACCTGCGCATTGACGCCGTCGCGCGGTTCGGGCAACTCGCCGCTGTCCAAGAACGCGTACGCCTCGCCGGGCGTGAGCGCGCTGCGGCGTTTGCTGACCAGTCCGTCAAACTTCTTTTTGATCTCGACGTAGACCTCGTTGTCGCCGTCCGTCGCGCCGTACGCGCGCAGACGCAGTTTCTCCTTGTAGCGCGGTTTCGCGATAGATTGCCGTACGAGCGCGGAATCGTGCGTGTCGTAATAGATGTTGCGTATCGTGTACGCGTCTCCGTCGCGGTTGAACGCGTCGGGTTCCGTCATCGACGCGACGACCTCACGGACACGCCGAAACGTGTCACCGTCGAGCCGATACTTATTCTCGTAGCGGCTGAAAATCTCGATTGCCATCTGTGTCACCTCTTTTATGACACGATTATAGCGCGCGAGTGTGAAAGCAATATGAAAGAGGCAAGAAATCTGTGAGAAAAATATTGTTGCGTGTCACCCTATAATTTACAGGCGCACACAAAAAGGGCGGGTTGACCCCGCCCCTACGTGTATGCCGTATTCTCGAACTACTTCCTCACCTCGAACCAGAACGTGCTGCCTTGTCCCACCGCACTGACCGCGCCGTACCGCGCTCCGTGCGCTTCGAGTACGCTTTTCGCGATTGACAGCCCCAGACCCGAGGTGCCGCCGCGCTCTTTCGACGTGTAGTACCGATCCCAGATCAGCGGCAGATCCTCGGGCGCGATGCCATCGCCGTTGTCCGTGACCTCAAACCGCACCGCGCCGCCGAGGTCGGACAGGCGCACCGCGATTGCCCTGTCCGCGCCGACGTGCGCGATTGCGTTGCCGATCAGGTTGTACAGCACCTGAGTGAGCCGCTTCTCGTCGGCGAGCGCGTACTGGTCGGGTTCGACCTCCGCCGTGACCGCTATATTCTCGCGTTCACACAGCGGCGCGAACTGCGCGAGTGTGCGTCTCACCGTCTCGCTCAGATTCAGATTCGTGCGGTTGAGCGTGTCGCCGCCCGCCTGAATCGCGGACAGGTCGAGAATATCGTCCACGAGCACGGACAGACGGTCGCTCTCGCGCGTGATGACCGCGAGATGTTCCTCGCGTTTCTCGCGCTTTTCGCCAGATATGTCGCGTATCATCTCCGAGTACGCCTTGATCATCGTCAGCGGCGTGCGCAGATCGTGCGAGATGTTCGCGAGCAGTTCGCGCCGCAGCGTCTCCACGCGCGCGAGTTGCGCCGCCGTGTCGTCGAGCGTCGCGGACAACTCGTCGAGTTCGGCGCAGAATCCTTTGTCGAACGTCACGTCAGACCCGCCGCCCGCGAGTGTCGCCGCCTGCTCGGATATGCGCGATATCGGGCGCGAAAACTTGCGCGCGATGAAAAACGCTATTACGAGACTGATCAACAGCGACGCGATTGTGACGTAGACAAGCTGGGTGCGCAGTATCGCCGTCGTCGCGTTGAGCGGTTCGAGCGGTGTCGAGATGTACAGCACCAACCCGCCGTGAACGGTGCCGTACACGAGCGATTTTCCGCCGAGACGGCTGTTCGTGTCCGTATAGCTCACCTCGCCGCCGCCCGCCGCGAGTCTGCGCAGAAATTCGCCGTAGCCCTCGGGCAGAGGACGCGGATTGCCGCGCGGCGGTTGCGCCCCTATGCCGCCCGCGCCGCCGAAACCACCGGGACCGCCCGAGCCGTGTTCGTCGGAGCTGTACAAAACGCTGCCGTCGGTATCGGTGACGAATACGAGAATCGAGTTGCGGAACGTCAGACGGTCGACGGTGAGCTCAAAGTCCGCGCGCCCGTACGCGGCGGCGATATCAGCCGCCGTCTGCTTCACGTCGGAGGTTTTCATGCGCACGTAAAAGCTCTGCAACAACACGATTTGCATGAGCCACAGCATCGTCATTATCACGGCGGCGAACAGCGTGAAATACAGCCACAATTTCACCGCGACGGGCTTCGTCTTACGCATCAAACTTGTACCCCACTCCCCGCAGCGTGACAATGCAGTCGCGGCACTCGCCGAGTTTCGCGCGCAACAGTTTCACCTGCGCGTCCACCGTCCTGTCGTCGCCGAAAAAGTCATAGCCCCACACGGCGTTCAGCAGCGCGTCCCGCGTGAGCGCGGCACCGCGATTTTGCGCGAGATACAGCAGCAACTCGTACTCTTTCGGTGTCAGATCGAGCCGCTCGCCGCCTATCGTCACGGTGCGCCCCCGCGTGTCGATCACGAGCGCGCCGAAGGTGAGCGTGTCGGCGGTCTGCGCGCTCTTTTTGCCGCGTGAAACAATCACGTTCACGCGCGCCATCAACTCTTTCGGAGAGAACGGTTTGACCACATAGTCGTCCGCGCCGACCTCAAACCCGAACAGTTTATCGTACTCCTCGCCGCGCGCGGACAGCATGATAATCGGCGTGTCGCCGAGCTTTTTGATCTCCTTGCTCGCGGAAAAACCGTCGAGTTTTGGCATCATCGCGTCCATTATCACGATATCAAACGCGGTCTCGCGGCACAGACGCACAGCGTCCATGCCGTCCGCCGCCTCGACCGCGGTGTGACCCTCGAACTCGGCGTACTCGCGGATAACGGCGCGGATATCCGCCTCGTCGTCCACGATCAGAATTTTGCTCATGTCTCCCGACCTTTCGCGTGTTTGCGCTGATTATACCCCGAAAACCCGAAACAGTCAAATAAAAATGCGACAACGGTAATCGTTGCGTCACGGCGGTCATGGTTCCCGCATTTATTTCCCAATCGTCATTGCGAGCCGCGCGAAGCAATCCAGAACCCCGTTTCTCCGTCCAAGCCCTCGCAAAACGTGTAGGTGGACGAGGTTGCGAGGGACTGGATTGCTTCGCGCGGCTCGCAATGACGGTGGTTTTGGGTTTGCAAAAATAAATGTTTTAATCGCGTCACGGCGGCGATGGATTATTGACTTTTTTGCGGATTAGGTGTATATTTACAGTGCGCACTGCGAGTGCAATATTTGATTCAGGTGACATACAATGGCGATTGACGCATCAAATTTCTCGGTGTTCAGCATTTTGGGCAACGAGTACAACCTGCCTATCGAGAGCGGCGCGCGCGGCACAAAGGAGAACATACTGCTGCACTCGACCATCCTGTTCGCGATGTACGGCTACGCTGCTGTGTCCGTCAAGGATATCGCGGCGGAGATCGGCGTGCAACCCGCGTCGCTGTACTACCATTTCCCGAGCAAGGACGCGCTGTGGCGCGCCGTCGTCGACCAGACGGAGAAACTCTATCGTCTGTACCACGACGAGCTGGAAAAGGTTCTGATGACAGCGGAGAGCATGGCTGAGGTGTTGGAGATCATCTTCCGCGAACCCGAGCGCATGTCAAACAATTTCACGTGCTTCGCGTTCAGCCTGATCCAGAGCGAACAGTTCCGCGACGAATACACGTGGGGCGTGTACCGCGACACCTTTTGCGGTTGCGCCGTCGCGGTGTACACGAAGTGTTTTAATCGTTGCATCGAGCTGGGCTACGTGAAACCGTTCGACGTTGAGATCACAGCCGCCGAGGTACTGGTTTTCGTGCTGCAACAGGTGTGCATGACCGCGCAATCGCTCATGGGCAGAGAGCTTACGCACGATCCGCGCGAACAAATCCGACGGTATCGCGCGCACCTGCTCCACCTGCTCGCATCCGACGAACACGGCGTATAAGGCAGATAAGAGCGGAAAGTTGTTGACTTTCCGCTCTTTCGCGCTACGTCTCCGTGCGGTGCTGCGTGAATCCCGCGCCGTCCTTTGTGACCGCGAAATACACGGCGGCACTGTCGTAAAAATCGTTCCACTTCTCATAGCCCCACAGATAGCTCTCGTCCCACGGGAACCGCGCAACATCACAGCCGCCGTAGGTGCCGGGACAGACGCGAGCGGGTTCGCCGGGCGTTTTTTCTGCCCACGTGCCGTCGCTCGTCTGCACTTTCAGGTGATAATCGAAGTCCTCGTCCACCTGAATCCCCTCGGGGAAGGAGCGATCGCGGAACCCCACGCGCAGACAGACGCGGTATTCCGTGTCGGTGTCGATCGGCGCGCCGAAACCGTCGATCTCGCGGTACGAGACGATGCCCAGTGCCTGTTTGTTGCGCTCGATGTACGAGAAAACGTTTGCTTTCACGAACTGCAACGCCGCGTCGGTGCCGCCCTCGTCGTAGGTCTGTTGGAACAGCACCGTGTCGCTCTCCGAGAACAGATCGCCGTAGTATATGCCGCTGATATCGCGCAGCGCGTACGACAGACAGTTGCCCGAACCCTGCGCCGTGTAGTCGTATTTGCCGAATTTCTCCGCCGTCTCCGCCCCGCTGTACGTGACCTCGAGTTTCGGCATGACCGCTTCCTCCGCGAAACCCGAACCGAAGTCGGAGACACCGTCGGATCGGCTCAGCACAACGCCGTAGTTCGGCGCGTCGCCCGCGAGAATACGTCTCACGTACTCGGTCACGTCGAGCTTCCAGACCCCGCCGACTTTTTGCGCGTCGACAGCTTTCGGCTCACCCGCAAATCCGCTGTCGCCCAGACTGTTGCTCCATGTGATGTCGCCGAACGACCACGGCTTATTCGCCGCCGCGATCGCGAGTGACGGTTTGTCACCGCTCGCCTGCGTCAGACAGAGATACGCGCCGCGAAGCTCGTTCTCCGAAATGCCAGACGGCAGCTCAATGCGCACCAGAGCTTGGTACCCGCCACCGACGGGCATCGCGTCGAGACCGCCGTCCGCGCTCAGAATGTTCTGGTCGGGCAGTTCCGACGTCACCCACGCGGTGACGACACTGCTCTCGCCGCCGATGGTGACGGTCTCCCGCCGTTCGTCGGACTTTCGACACCCCGTGAGCGCGGACACGATAACCGCTGTGATCAGCAGTGCGGTGGTAAATGCTTTTGCCTTTTTCATTTGCTTATTCTTCCTTATGTATTTATTTGCCTGTTTATTATAACACACGTCGCGCGCGCATACAAAATAAGTAAACGCGCGCCAAGTAAAAATTTTAGGTATCGGTTTTAATATTAGCAGGTTTTTTGAGTTCAGGTTTGC
>JAISJJ010000092.1 GCA_031261585.1 Oscillospiraceae bacterium | reverse complement strand
CGAGGGTTTGGACGAAGAAACGGGGTTCTGGATTGCTTCGTGCGCTCGCAATGACGGGAGTTGGAACGCGGAAAAAATAAATGCGGTTGCCGTGCCGCGCCGAAAATCATTGTTGCCTTGACTCGCCGATTATGTTATAATGTATATAGTCAACAACCTGCATTAAGGAGGTCTTTCCATGTCTTATACACTCAAACCGATATCGCCGCGTGTTCAGGCGATCCGTGAGCGGTACCGCGACACCGCACCCGAAATCTGCACCGCGCGATACCGTCTCATCACGGAGTTTTACACGTCGCACCCCGAGTTGTCGGGCATTCTGCGGCGCGCGCTGAACTTCAAAAACATCTGCGAGAACATACCCGTGCGCATCGACGACGGCGATATCATCGTCGGCGCGCAGTCCGCGACGTACCGCGCGTGCGCGCTGTACCCTGAGAACAGCGTCTCGTGGCTGAAGGACGAACTCACGACGCGGTTCATCTCGACGCGCCCGATCGACCCGTACGTCATCTCGGAGGGCGACCGCGAGTACGTGCTGTCGACGCTCGGCTACTGGGAGGGCGAGTGCATGTCGGCGAAAACCGACGCGAACATCGTCGATGAGTACCATGACGTGTCGATGAACGGCGTGACGCAGTTCGCGGATTCGGGGCAGACGCAACAGCCCGTCGGTCACTTCGTCACGGGCTACAACCGCGCGATACGCGTCGGGTTCGCCGCGATAAAGGCAGAGGCGGACGCGAAACGCGCCGAACTCATCAAAAACGCGCTGTCGGGCGACACAATCGACGCGTACAACTTCTACCGCGCTGTCGGTATCGTGTCGGAGGGCGTTATCACGCTCACGAAGCGTTACGCCGCGCGCGCCGCCGAACTCGCGGCGGTCGAACCGAACGCGGAACGCCGCGCTGAACTGGAACGCATGGCGGAGTGCCTGAACCACACGGTGGAGAACCCCGCGCGCAACTTCCACGAGGCGTTGCAATGCCTGTTCATGTACCAGACCGCGCTGTGTCTCGACGCGAATATGCACGGTATGAGTTTCGGGCGCGTTGACCGCTATCTCGGCGACTTTTTGGAGCGCGATCTGGCGAGCGGCGCGATCACGGACGAGTACGCGCAAGAGCTTATGGACTGCTTCTACCTGAAAGTCGCGGAGATGAACAAGCCGTGGAGCTACGGCGCGACAATGTCGGGTCCCGGGTACACGTCGGGTCAGCTCATGACGCTCGGCGGCGTGAAAGCGGACGGCGAGGACGCGACGAACGCCGCAACGTACATGATGCTGCAATCCATCGGGCGGCTCGTGCTGCACTCCCCGCCGCAGGCGTTGCTCGTGCATAAAAATACGCCAGCCGCGCTGTGGGAAGCGGCGATTGAGACGACGAAAATCTGCGGCGGCGTGCCGACATTTGAGAATCAGGACGTGATCGTCCCCGCGCTCATGTCGCGCGGCATGTCGCTCGAGGACGCGCGGGAAGCCGCCGTCGTCGGGTGCGTGGAGCCCGCGGGTTGCGGCAACGACTGGCCGGCATGCGGCGGCACGGGTTCGGAGTCGTACATGAATCTCGCGAACGCGCTGCTACTCGCGATCAACAACGGTATGCCGTTCGCCCCGATGCTGAACGCGTTCATGGAAGCACCCGAGGGAACGCCGAACAAGCAGGTCGGCGCGAGTACGGGGTACCTGTACGACATGCGGTCGATTGACGAGGTGATCGACGCGTTCCGCACACAGCTCGACATTTTCGTGCGGTGGCACCACATGAACATCAACGCGTTCGAGTACGTCGCGCGGCAATTCCTGCCGCAGCCGCTCGTGTCCGCGACGATGGAGGGGTGTCTCGAATCGGGGCGCGACGTGATGTACGGCGGTGCGAAGTACAACTCCACGGGCAACTCCGCTGTCGGTATCGGCAACGTAGCGGACAGCCTGAACATCATAAATCAGCTCTGCTTCGTCGAAAAATCTGCGACAACGCGCGAGCTATACGACGCATTGCGCGCGAACTGGGTCGGATACGAGGATATGCGCGCGCACATTCTGAACGATCTGCCGCACTACGGCAACGGATATCCCGAGTGCGACCGTTTTGCGGACATCGTGGCTCAATGCTTCCTCAACTCCGTCACCGCGTGTACGGGTCCGCGCGGCGTGTCGGCGGCGGGACTGTACCCTGTGACGACGAACGTCATGTTCGGCAGCGTCACCAAGGCGACGCCCGATGGGCGTCTCTCAGGAGAACCGCTCGCGGACGGTATCGCCGCGCCGCAGGGTTACGACAAGCAGGGACCGACGATGGTACTCGCGTCCGTCGCCGCGATTGACCAGTCGCGGTTCGCGAACGGTACGCTCATGAACCTCAAATTCCACCCGAACGCGATAAACGGTGCGGACGGCGTGACGAAACTCACGCAACTCATCAAAACGTATTTCACGCTCGGCGGCATGGAGTTGCAGATCAACGTCGTCTCAGCCGACACGCTGAAAAAAGCGCAGACGAACCCCGAAAATTACCGCGATTTAGTTGTGCGCGTCGCGGGATTCTCGGCGTACTTTGTCGAACTGCACCCCGACGGTCAGGCGGATCTGATACGTCGGACGGAATTGACAGTATAGCGGCAACGAAATATAAAACGCACCGCGTCATGCGGTGCGTTTTTTGTGGTTTGCGGTATCGCCCGCAACATATTGCAAAACGCAACACGTCGTAGGGGCGACCATTGGTCGCCCGTGGAGCAATTGCACGTGCGTTTCCGAACGCGCACAGGTCATGGTTTTGCCGTAGGGGACGCCGCCCTCGGCGTCCCGTATTTTGGGTTGCACATTGTTCGGGGCGGGACGCCGAGGGCGGCGTCCCCTACGGGGTCTTGTGTTCTGTTTTCCGTTTCCGAATTGCCGATATCGCAATCGCGCACACCGTTGCCGCCGACACTATCTCTGCAATGCGGTACAATGCGGGCGGGGAATAATACGCGGTGACGTGAACTGTGTTCGCGCCGTCCGCCTTCGCGGCGAACGCGAGGAGACCGTTGTTGCCGCGATAGGCTGCTGTCTCGCCGCCGTCGAGTTCGACGTGCCAACCTGCGTAGTACAGCACGGGCAGGATCACCTCGGTGCTTTGCGGTACGTCGAGGTCAAATTCTATGTGCGCGCCGCGTTTTTCGTAGTTTGAGATAGTGATGTCCGACCATGAGGTGACGGTCGGCGCGCGGTCAATCAGCGATTTCAGGCTCGTCTCGGGGTAGAGGTACTCCGCGCCGCCGATGTAGGTCAGCGTGAGTTGCGAGTGCTTGTCGGCGAGTTGTGCCGTGCGTGAATCGTCCTGCATGTACGCGTCGAGGTACGGCGCGATGCCGAGTACGACGACGGCGCAGCACACGAACGCCGCAACATGCCGCGAAAGTGTTGCGGTAACGCGCATTGCCGCGAGCGCGTACACGACGGCGAGCGCGACTGTCGCGACCGAGAAGTACCGCCACGGGAACTGCACCGCCGCCAAAACATTGCCGATGACGGGTATCGACGACAGGAACCGCCACGGGAACAACGTAGACGCGAAATACAGCGCGGCGGCGGCGACGATCACGAGACGCACGCCGAGCGCGTCGTGTTCAACCGCGATTGCGTCGGGTTTGCGGTCACGCGGGAAAAACCGCGTGAGCAGGAACAGCAGCGCGCCGAGACCGAATATCGCGCCGACGGTGAGCGGCATACCCGTCGTCAGCTTGTCCACGCCGTTCGACAGCCCCATCGTGCGCACGAACGTCGCAAACATCTCGAACGGGAACACCGCGTCGTTCGCCGCGGGGTACAGTCCGCCCGAGGTGACGTTCAGCCCCGTCGCGCCGAGCGACACCATCGGCACGAGTATCCACGCGTTCAACAGCAGTGTAACACCTGCGGCGCGGACGATTTTCGGCAGACGCGCCGCCGAGAACACGCGTTTTGCGTTGACGAGCGCGAATATCAGCGTCAGCACGCACACCACGTCGAGCGACACGACGTGCGCGTTGATGATGCCCGTGAAACCGATTATTGCGCACTTCGCGCGCGGTTTTTCGGCGTAAAACAGCTCGTACAGACCGAGCAGGGCGATGGGCAGGAACGCCATCGCCAAGAGTTCGCCTACCGCCGCGCGCGTGAACACGCAGATTATGCGGTACATCGCGAGCGTGTACGCGATTGCGGCGACAAGCCCGATCTCGCGCGATTTTGTGAGTTTTGTGAACGCGAAGTACGCGCAGAACGCGGTCGCGGCGTTGATCGCGAGTATGAACAACTGGTAGCTCACAATCGGCGACACGCGCAACAGCCGCAACAGCGCGGGGAAATACAGGAACGTCGGCGGGTACATCGTCGGGTCGGCGTACCCGTAGCCGTTCAAAAATGTCATATTCAGCCGCGCGGGGAACGCGCCGTCTTTCAGCGTCTCGTACACGCCCTCGATGCGCGCGAGGTGGAACGTCAGATCGTGCGCGTACGGCAGACCGAGCCGCCACAGCGGCAGCGTCGCAATCAGCGCGGCGATCACGAGCGCGATACCGTGCCACGAGTGTTCCGTCTCGAACGGCGGTTTTTTGCGGCACAGCACATATATCGCGGCGGCGGCGGACAGCGCGATCAGGATCGGTAACACAATCGCGTCGGAGTACACGTCGCCGCGCGACGTGCCGTGAATCGACTGCAATATCAGGGTTTCGCCGCCGTTATAGGTCACGCGCAGACGCGCGCCGCGTATCACGTCGGTCGCCGTGTACGTGAGCGTCGTCACGCCGTTTTGCATGGCGGCGGACGCGAAAACGCGCCCCGATTCGTTGTCCTCGGACGCGTAACGCGGCGAGAACAGCTCAAACGAAGCGTCGGCGGACACGGCGGCGTTCACCGTGAACGTGTATGTGTCGGGTTGCAGGTCGAACTGGTACGTGTCGGCGAGCGGACCGCGATAGTCCGAACCGTCCGTGATATTCAGCGCGCCCGATGAGTAGCCGAAGCTCGATTTCGCGTCGTCATAGACGTACATCGCCGACGGCTCGGTGCTCATCGCGAACGGTGAGCGCGCGAGGTCGACCGTCGCGACGCACGCAAATATCGCGGCGATGACAATCACCGCCGCTGTCAATTTTTTCGCGCGTGTCAACCGAGCGTGAGGCGGTCGATATCGTACTGCAACCGCCGAATGTATGACATGCCGCCCTCGGCGGACTCCATCGTGTACAGCGGCACGATCTCCGCGCCGCACTCGCGCGCGAGCGTCTCCGCGACGGCGGGATTCGCGGCGGACTCGGCGTAGATGCGCGTCACGCCGTTGTCTTTGCAGTACTGTATCAGCTCCGCGAGTTGGCGCGCGGACGGTTCACCCTCGGCGTACAGCCCCGATACGCTGAGTTGCGTCAGCCCCAGATCGCGGCACAGGTACCCGAACGCTTCGTGCGTCGTCACGATAACGCCGCTTTTCGCGCGCGCGGCGCACACCTCCGCCGTGGTCGCGAGTTCGGCGGTCAATTCGTCGCAGCGCGTCTGAAATTCCGCCGCGTGGTCGGGCATTGCGGCGATCAGCGCGGCGCATATATTGCGCGACATGGCGATAGCGTCGGTGGGCGACAGCCACATGTGCGGGTCGACGGCACCTGTGTCCGTCAAGCGCGGCGCGATACCGTCGGACGCGACGCACACCTCGCGGTCACGCAACACGTTAGCGAACACATCGTCCACGCCCAAACCGCTCAGCACGACGACAGCGGCTGTGCGCAACGACTCTATCTGGCGCGCCGTCGGCGAATAATCGTGAATCTCCGCGCCGTCGGGTATCACGGACACGACGTTCACCGCGTCGCCCGCGATGTAACTCGTGATGTCGTACAGCGCGTTCACCGTCACGGCGACCTCGGGTCGCAGGTCGCCGTCGGGCAATATCGGCTTGCACGCGCACAGCAAGATGACGGCAAGCAACAAAATAAGTAATTTTTTCATGCGCGCATTGTATCACAAGCAACGGGGATTGTCAACGCCGCGTGTTTTCGGGGCGCGGACGATTTGTGTTGAACCTTTGCGGCACCACGATAGCGGATTCGTGTAGTCGTAGGGGCGGGGTCAACCCGCCCTTTTACACCTCTACGCTGTCATTTCTACGCCGTCATTCTGAGCGCAGCGAAGAATCCCCTTGACGATGCGCAATAGGTGGGGGATTCTTCGCTGCGCTCAGAATGACAGCGTACGTCTTGGTTTGGACGTAGGGGCGGGGTTCACCCGCCCTTTATCATGGTTTGATATGTGCATCATGGTTTGACATATGCCTTATTGTGGTTTCACTATCGCATAAGGGCGGGTGAACACGCCCCTACATAGGCTCTCGCGCACTCCGCAACCCTCATCGTTATCTGCTATCCGTCAGCTCCCCCGTCAGGCTCCACCGATTCGCGCCCGTAATCCGTACATCACGAAACTCACCGACAAGACCGCGCGCCGCGTCCCCAACTGTCCACTGTCCACTGTCAACTGTCAACTTCACCAGCCGATTTCCGTCTGTCCTCGCCGTGCCGTCGCCGTCTATGAGGACGCGCACGGTCTTGCCGATGTAGCCCGCGTGAATCTCCTCGGATATGTCGTTCTGGCGGTTCACAAGCCGCTCGAAACGACGCTGAATCTCGTCGGGCGGCGTGTTGTTCTCGGTGAGGTAGCTCGGCGCACCGGGGCGCGGCGAGTAGATGAACGTGAACAGCGCGTCGAACCGCACCTCGTCGATCAGGCTCATCGTCTCCTCGAAATCTTCGAGCGTCTCGCCCGGGAAACCGACGATCACGTCGCTCGTCAGCACAATGTCGGGCATCAACTCCCGCGCCCGCGCAATCAACGCCAGATACTGCTCGCGCGTGTATCGGCGGTTCATCATGTTCAGTACGCGGCTCGAACCCGACTGGAACGGCAGGTGCAGACACCGTGCCGCGTGCTTCGATTCAGCCATGGCGCGGAACAGCGCGTCGCCCGCGTCTTTCGGGTGCGACGTCATGAAACGCAGCCGAAATTCGTCAGGGAACGCGTCGAATCGGCGCAACAGCTCGGGGAATGTGATTGCAACATCAAGTTTTTTGCCGTAGGAGTTGACGTTCTGCCCGAGCAGCGTGATATCGCGCACACCCGAATCGAGCAGTTCGCGCGCGTCGCGCAGAATCGGCTCGGGCATACGGCTCCGCTCGCGTCCGCGCACGTACGGCACGACGCAGTAGCTGCAAAAGTTGTCGCACCCGTACATGACGCTGAGGAACGCCTTGACCGACCCGTCGCGCACGGACGGCAACCCCTCGGATATCGCGCCGTCCGACGATTCCACGTCGAACACACGCCCGCGCGATTGCACGACCTCCAACAACAGCGTCGGCAACTTGTCCACCGCGTGCGTGCCGAACACGAGGTCGACATGGCGGTAACTCTCGCGCAGACGATCCGCCGCGCCCTCGCGCTGTGCCATGCAGCCGCACACGGCGACGATCATGTCGGGGCGTTCACGCTTTATCGGCACGAGCGAACCGATCACGCCGAACACCTTAGCCTCGGCGTGTTCGCGCACGGAACACGTGTTGATGACCACAACGTCGGCGATGTCGCGCGACGCGGCGGCGACGTATCCGCAACGCTCCAACAGTCCGCGAATCGTCGCGGAATCCGCCTCATTCTGCTGACAGCCGTAGGTGTCAACGTAATATGTGCGCCCCGCGACAAGGCGTTGTATCGCGGTCGCGCTGACTTCCCAATCTTCCATGCGAATATTTTAACACTTTTCGGCGGATTTTTCAAGATTAATATGGAATTAAGATAGATTTATTAACAATTTTGTGGTAAGATAGGGTAGAATACGCATTATTTTGAATCATTAGTGACGGGTGAACGCACACACGTAGGGCGCGACGACCTCGGCGCGCCGTGTTTCATGCGTTGCTCGTATGAGGACGGGGCTTACGGTGCGCCCAGTGGTCGCACCCTACGGCGCACCATGCAACAAAGCAACATATTTGAGAATTACCGTCAAGGCGGTTGACAGACAGGTATAACGAGGGGGTAAAGATGAAAAACTTAGTCATCGACACGGCGGCGGTGCGGCAGAATCTCCGCACGGTGCGCGACAAGACCGACGGCGCGATGATCATCGCCGATCTGTCGGCGAACGCTCAGGGCATGGGCTTGGTGCCGATCGCGAAGCTGCTCCGCGACGAGGGTGTTAAGACGTTCGCCGTGTCCGACCCGCGAGACGCGGAAGCTCTGCGCCGCAACGGGTTCACGGAGGAGCAGCTCATGATGCTCCGCTCTACGTCTGACCCGAAAGAGCTTGCGGAACTGCTCGAACTCGGTGTCGTATGCACCGCGGGCAGTTACGACGCGGCTGTCGCGATAAACGGTATCGCCGAGTCTCGCGGCGCGCCTGTCGACGTGCAGATCGAGGTCGACACGGGGCTTGGACGGTACGGTTTCCGCCCCGAGGAGACGGACCGCATAGCCGCGATCTACCGCTACATGTCGAGCCTGAACGTCGTCGGTACGTTCACGACGCTCGCGGCAAGTCACCTCGGTCAACGCCAGACGCTGCAACAGATTGACACGTTCAACGCCGTACTGGACAAGCTCACGGAGATGGGTCTGGAACCCGGGTTTGCACACTGCTGTGACTCCGTCGCGCTGTTCCGTTTCCCGTTCGCGCACATGGACGCTGTGCGTATCGACACCGCGCTGTCGGGGCGCATGGCTGGCAAGGCGGTTCAGGGGCTGACAAAGGTCGGGTACATCGAAGCGGGTATCGAGGAGGTCGGCTGGGTGCCGAAAGGTCACCGTTTCGGCGCGGAACGCCCGCTGACGACGACCGCGCCGACGAAAATCGCCGTGCTGAGCGTCGGATATTTCCACGGATTCAGCGTCGACCGTCTGCGTGACCCCGGTTCGCTCGGCGCGTGGCTGAGACACCGCAACAAGCGGCTGTACGTGCGCCTGAACGGACAGCGCGCGCGCGTACTCGGCGCGGTGGGTCTCGAACACACGCTGATCGACGTGACGCGCCTGAACTGCACCGTCGGCGACGTGTGCGCGCTCGACGTGGATCCCGTGAACGTCAAGGGTCTGCCTGTGACGTATCGGTAATTAACAGTTAACAGTTGGGGACGCGGGGGACGCGGGACGGGGTCTCCCTCCGCCGTCTGCGGACGGCACCCCCTTTGCGAAAGGGGGCTGGGGACGGCGGACGATGGACGATTGGACGGGCGATTGATAATCGCCCCTACGACCCGCCGTCCAACGTCTCCGCAGCCCCCGTCCAGCCTTGCCCCCTTTCGTAAAGGGGGTGCCGCTCGCAAGCGGCGGGGGTTTGCCCCCCGTCCCCCGTCTAACCTCCAACCTCTATCCTCTCTATGAAAGGCGGTGATGACCATCACAGACATCATACAGCTCCCTAAGCATCTTGCCAATCTCATCGCCGCGGGTGAGGTTGTCGAGCGTCCCGCGAGTGTCGTCAAAGAGCTGTGCGAGAACAGTTTCGACGCGGGGGCGCGCGCCGTCACCGTTGAGATTCGCGCGGGCGGCATGACGTTTATCAAAATCACGGACGACGGTTCGGGCATACGCAACGGCGACGTGCCGACGGCGTTTTTGCGCCACGCGACGAGCAAATTGCGCGACGAGACGGGGCTTGAAGCCATCGGAACGCTCGGTTTTCGCGGCGAGGCACTCGCGGCTGTCGCGTCCGTATCCGAGGTGGAGATCGTCACGCGGCACCGCGACGAGGACGAGGGTACCCGCGCCGTACTCGACTGCGGCGAGATAACCGCACTCGAACCGTGCGGACGCGCTGTCGGTACGACGATCACGGTGCGCGACCTGTTCCGCAACACGCCCGCGCGGCAGAAATTCATGAAATCCGACCGCTCCGAGTCGTCCGCCGTGGCGCAGACCGTGATACGTCTCGCGCTGTCGCACCCCGATGTCGCGCTCACGTACGTGCGCGACGGCGAGCGCGAGTTGGATACGCCGGGCGACGGCAAACTCGACGCCGCGATATACGCAGCACTCGGGCGAGACTTCCTGAAAACGCTGATACCGACGCGGTACGAGGGCGACGGCGTGTCCGCGCGCGGGTTTGTATCGTCGGTCGAGGGGTTGCGCGGCAACCGCAACTTCCAGTTTTTCATACTGAACGGGCGCGTTATCAAATCGCGCGCGCTGACCGCAGCACTCGAACAGGCTTACCGCAACCGCATGTTCACGGGCAAGTACCCAGCGTGTGTCCTGTGGCTTGAGACGCACTACTCGCGCGTCGATGTGAACGTCCACCCCGCGAAAACCGAGGTGCGCTTCCTCTACGAAAAGTCCGCGTTCGACGCGGTGTACGCCGCCGCGAAGAACGCGACAGACGGCGCGCAGATCACGGTTGAGCGCGCGAACGCCCCGTTACCCGAGCCGAATACCGACCCTATGCGCCCGCCCGCGCCGAAATACGAGCGCGAGCCGAAATATACGCCGACCGCCGCCGCGAACGTCACGAAACTCTACGGCTCAGGCGCGAATTTCACGTCGCGCGCACCCGCATTTCCCGAGCGTTCGGCAGTAACCGAGGTACATGATTCGGGCAAGTCGGCGTACAATGCCGAACCTCAACTGTCAATTGTCAACTATCAACTGTCAACTGCCAAACTAATCGGCGAATTTGGCGACAAATACATAATCTCCGAGCAGGGCGACACGCTGCTCATCATCGACAAACACGCGGCGCACGAGCGCGTACACTTCGACCGCCTGAAATCGCAGGATTACGAGCCGATGCCGCAGACGCTCATCGCCCCGGTCGTGATATCGCTCGGCGACGACAACGACGCGCTTTTAGACAACGCGGAGCTGCTGCAAACGCTCGGGTTCAGCGTCGAATCCTACGGCGCGAACGACCTCGCGGTGCGCGAGATACCCGCGTCCATCGACGCGTCGGACGCGGAGTCCGCGCTGTCGGAGATCGCGGAGCAACTGCGGCTGTCGTCGCGCGAGCCGAGCCGCGCGCACGATGAGATTCTCGCGTCCGTCGCATGCAAAGCCGCGATAAAGTCGGGCAAGAGCAGCGAACCGCGCGAACTCGCGGCACTCGTGGAGCGCGTCGCGTCGGGCGAGATTCAGACGTGTCCGCACGGTCGCCCCGTCGCGTATCGGATCACGAAAGCCGCGCTCGACAAGGCGTTTTTGCGGATATGACACCGCAAATCGTCGTCGTCACGGGTCCCACCGCGACGGGCAAGACGCGGCTCGGCGTCGAACTGGCTCAGCGGCTCGGCGGCGAGATCGTCTCCGCCGACTCCATGCAGGTGTACCGAGGATTCGACATCGGCACCGCGAAAGTCACCGCCGCCGAGACGCAGGGCGTGCCGCACCACATGATCGACGTCGCCGATCCGCGCGAGGACTACTCCGTCTCGCGTTACGCCAACGACGCAACCGTTGCGGCGCAAGGGATTATAGAGCGCGGGCATGTGCCGATCATCGTCGGCGGCACGGGACTGTACATCGACGCGCTGATTCGCGGTACCGACTTCGCGCCCGTCGGCGACACCGAGACGCGCGCGCAAATCGAGACGCAATACGACACGCAAGGCGGCGAAAAAACGCTCGAACATCTGCGCACCGTTGACCCCGAAACCGCGTCGCGTCTGCACCCGAACGACCGCCGCCGTATCGTCCGCGCACTCGAAATTCACGCGCTGACGGGGCGCACGATGTCGGAGTACGATGCCGAAACCCGCGCGCGCGCGCCGCAATTCGACGCGCTGATGCTCGCGCTGACGT
>JAISJJ010000075.1 GCA_031261585.1 Oscillospiraceae bacterium | reverse complement strand
GCCCCCTTTCGGAAAGGGGGTGCCGTCCGCAGACGGCGGGGGTTTGCTCCCCGTCCAACCCACCGCGTCCCCAACGTCCAACCCCCGTAATTGTTAATTGTTAACTGTTAATTGTTAATTAGCTAACGTCCGCCATGTCCATCCACTCGTGTCCGTGTTCCGCAATATGTTCGCGTCTGCCCGCTAAATTGTCGCCGAGCAGGAGGGTGAACACGTCGCTTGTGCGCTCCGCGTCCTCGGGCATTACGCGGATCAGGCGGCGCGTCTCGGGATTCATCGTCGTGAGCCACATCATCGCGGGGTCGTTCTCGCCGAGACCCTTACTGCGCTGCAACGTATACTTCGCGTCGCCGAGCGTCTGCGTTATCTCGGCTTTTTCGCGTTCCGAGTACGCGAAATACGTCTTGTCCTTGCACGTTATCTCGAACAGCGGCGATTCCGCGATGTACACCAACCCCTCCTGAATCAGCGTCGGCACGAGCCGATACAGCATCGCGAGCATCAGCGTGCGGATGTGGAACCCGTCCTCGTCAGCGTCGGTGCATATTATGACGCGCGCCCAGCGCAGATTGCCGAGGTCGAACGCCGTGATGTCCTTTGCGTGTTTGCCCGCGAGTTCAACGCCGCAACCGAGTACGCGTATCAGGTCGGTGATGATCTCGCTCTTGAAAATGCGCGCGTAATCGACCTTTAAGCAGTTCAGAATCTTGCCGCGCACGGGCATGATGCCCTGAAAATTCGGGTCACGCGAGAGCTTGCACGCGCCGAGCGCGCTGTCGCCCTCCACAATGTAAATCTCGCGCTGGGTCACGTCCTTCGTGCGGCAGTCCACGAATTTTTCGACGCGGTTAGAGATATCGAGGTTCGAGGTGAGCGTTTTTTTGAGGTTCAGGCGCGTTTTTTCCGCCTGTTCGCGCGAACGCTTGTTGATCAGCACCTGATCGGCGGCGCGTCCGCCCTCCGTCGGGTTCTCTATGAACCACACGTCGAGTTTTTCGCGCAGGAACTCCGTCGTCGCCTCCTGAATGAACTTGTTCGTTATCGCCTTTTTCGTCTGATTCTCGTAACTCGTCTGCGTCGAGAAGCAGTTCGTGACGAGAATCAGGCAGTCCGCGATGTCGTTCCACGTGATTTTCGACTCGTTCTTCGTGTACTTGTTCTGCGCCTTTAAGTAGCGGTCGAACGACGAGACGAACGCGCTCTTCGCGGCTTTTTCGGGCGAGCCGCCGTGTTCGAGCCACGACGAGTTGTGGTAGTATTCGACGAGCGACACGCGGTTCGAGAAGCCGAAACACGCCGCGAGTTTCACCTTGTACTCGGGCTTGTCCGCGCGGTCACGTCCACGCCGTTCGGACTCGATTGCGGTCGGTTTCGTCAGCGCGTCGTCGCCCGCGAGTTCCGCGACGTAGTCCTCAATCCCGTGTTCGTAGACGAACACCGACTCGTCGAACCCGCCGTCCCCGCGCTGATTGCGCAGTCGGAACGACAGCCCGGGGTTCACAACCGACTGGCGTTTCAGCGTGTCGTTGTAGTAGTCGAGCGACACCGCGATATCCGTGAACACGCCGAGATCGGGCTTCCAGCGGATAATCGTACCCGTGCGCCGACCTGAATACGGCTCGGAACTCAGCCCGCCGACGTTCTCGCCGCGCTCAAAGCGCAGTGTAAAACGCTTGCCGTCGCGGTAGATCACAACGTCCATGTACTCCGACGCGTACTGCGTCGCGCACGCGCCGAGACCGTTAAGCCCGAGTGAAAACTCGTAACTCTCGCCCTCGTCGTTGTTGTATTTTCCGCCCGCGTACAGCTCGCAGAACACCTGTTCCCACGCGTAGCACCCCTCGCGCTCGTTCCAGTCCACGGGGCAACCGCGCCCGAAGTCCTCGACCTCGACCGAGTGATCCGCGAACCGCGTGACGACAATCTCGCGCCCGTAACCCTCGCGCGCCTCGTCGATAGCGTTCGACAGAATCTCAAAAATCGCGTGTTCGCACCCCTCCAACCCGTCGGAGCCGAAGATGACCCCGGGTCGACGGCGCACACGGTCGGCACCTTTGAGGGACGAAATTGATTCACTTGTATATTCGGGTTTTTTCGGCATAACAGCCCCCTGTCTCAGAATAATCCCATTATACAGCATTTTTGACGAAACTGCAATACTAAATGTTGAAAACAACGCGAAAAGGACGCAAGCGCGCTCACGTCCTCTTTGCCGTCCGCACAACGGCGAATTAATTGCATTGATGTTAATCCGCCGCTCTCGTCCTCGTAGGGGACGCCGCCCTCGGCGTCCCGTTCCCTGTGCTTGCGCTCTGCGGTGCGTGTGCGGGTTTTAATTCACGCGCACGTGTTTTGGTTTCATGCGTAGGGGCGATTACTAATCGCCCGCGCAAAATTATACGATTTGCCGAACATTAGACATGCGCACGGGCGATTGATAATCGCCCCTACATCCGCACGTGTATTGGTTTGTGTAGGGGCGACCCTGTGTGGTCGCCCTGCGGCGGGGCGAACAACCCCGACGGGCGACCAATGGTCGCCCCTACGACGCGTTATCCGCCGCAACCCTCGTCCAACCTTGCCCCCTTTCGGAAAGGGGGTGCCGACCGCAGTCGGCGGGGGTTTGTTCCCCCGTCCTAATTGTCAACTGTCAATTGTCAACTGTCAATTGTTTCTCCCGCTCAAACTTCGTCCAGTTGCTGCGCAGGTAGTGGATCAGGATAATCAGCGCGCAGAGTGTCCACGTCGCGGGATAGCCGAGCGCGACGTTGAACACGGTGTACTGCGTCTTTGTGACGATGAACAGATACACCTGACGCAATACGACGAAACACCCGACCGACGCGATTGTCGCGACCTTTACGTCGCCCGCGCCGCGCAACGCGCCCGGCAATATCTGCGTGCAGGAGAGGACGAAATAGAACGGCGTATAGACGCGCATGAACTCCCAGCCGTACCGCAAAACCTCCGCTTTCGGGGAGAATATCGTGAGCAGACCCTCGTGGAATATCAGCGCGAGGGCGGACAGCACCACCGATACGCCGATGCCGATAAACATCGCGTCCCGTGTGCCGCGCCGTGCGCGCGCGACGTTGCCCGCCCCGAGATTTTGCGACACGAACGTCGTCACCGCGACAGCCATGACCTGAACAGGCAGTTGTATGAACGAGTTGAGGCTGTTCGCGGTGCCGTTGCCCGCGACGATGCTGTCGTTGTTCAGCCCGATCAGGTACGCCTGCACCAAGATGTTGGACGCGGACACAATCGCGCCCTGTACCGCGCTCGGCAGTCCGATGGACATGATGTTGCGCGCCACGAATTTGCTGATCCGCAACCGCTTGATATTCAGCTTATACGAGTGTTTTGAGCGGCACAGCACGAGCACGACGAACGCCGCCGACAACGCCTGCGCGCCGATCGTCGCGTACGCGGCACCCGACACACCCATGTTGAACACGACGACGAGCAGCAGATCCCCGAGTGTGTTCAAGATGGCGGATATCAGCAGAAAATACAGCGGATAACGCGAGTTGCCGACGGCTTGCAGTATGCCCGAACCCATGTTGTACACCGTCAGCCCGATAAGTCCCGCGAAATATATGCGCACGTACGTCACCGCGTCGCTCATCATCTCCGCGGTCTGCGCCTGATTGGACGACATCCAACTCAGCAGCGTGGGCGTGAACACAACGCCGATAATCGACAGCGCGGCACCGATGATGACGGTGAGCATCATCGCCGTGTGAACCGCTTCTTCGAGCCGTTCGCGGTCGCCCGCGCCGAAAAATCGAGAGATGATAACGGTTGCGCCCGACGACATGCCGACGAACAGCGCGACCATCATCGCGACAACGGGCCCCGCCAGCGTGACCGCACCGAGCGCGGCACTGCCGACATAGTGTCCGACGACGATAGCGTCCACGGCGTTGTACAACTGTTGAAGCACGCTCCCCGCGAGCAGCGGCAGTGAAAACATGACGATTCGGCGCAGGATATTGCCCTGCGTCATGTCGCCTGAACGTTCTTTCGGGCGTAGCAGATTCGCGATTTTTGAGGACATGGGCGTTAACAGCGACCTTTACAATGAAATATGCGTCTTTTTCGGCACATAAGAAGTATTATGCGCCTGTCGGGGGGATATGTCAACGGCAATTTGCATAAAATTTCGATTTACGCATGGTTTTTCCACTCGTCATT
>JAISJJ010000087.1 GCA_031261585.1 Oscillospiraceae bacterium | reverse complement strand
TGGCCGTGGGGGCCCCCGCCCACGGCGCCCCGCCCCCGATGTTGCGGTGCCCTGTCGTGCCGTCGGGGCGATTGATACCCGCCCCTCGGGCACTGCCCCGCAACCCTCGTCCAACCCCCCCGAAATTGTCAAGTGTCAATTGTTAATTGTCAATTAACATCATATCCCGATATCGCGCGTTTGTCAAGCGGCACCAAAATCTCACGCGCAAAGTACCAAAAATTCCGCTTGCAAAGTACTCCAAAATCTGCTATAATGTACTCGAAATTCATGATTTATTATTAATATTATGTAATTCTCAAACAAAATCACAACAAACTACAACAAACGGCAAACCAAACCCCCGAAAAGCAATCACAGCACACAGCATACCAATATCCGTGTATTTTTATAGGAGGACACTATGGCACTCAAACGAATAAGGCTCGTACTGAACGGGGTCGAACGTCCCGTGATCTGCGACCCCGAGACCGATACTCTGGCAAAAACACTGCGGCGCGCGGGACTTACGGGCGTAAAAGTCGGTTGCGGCACAGGCGTGTGCGGCGCGTGTTCCGTGATTTTGAACGGAGAGGTCGTGCGCTCGTGTACGCGGCGCATGAAAACGCTGAAAGACTTCGACGAGATCACGACGATCGAGGGTATCGGCACGCCGCAGAACCTGCACCCGCTGCAACAGGCGTGGATCACGTACGGCGGCGCGCAGTGCGGCTTCTGCTCGCCCGGGTTCATCGTCTCGGCGTACCAGCTTCTGAAAGAGAATCTGTCGCCGACGCGCGACGAGGTGCGCGAATGGTTCAGGGCGCACCGCAACGTGTGCCGCTGCACGGGTTACAAGCCGCTTGTCGACGCTGTTATGGCGGCGGCGGAGGTCATGCGCGGTGAAAAGACCGTCGACGACATCATCTACACGCTGCCCGAGGACGAGGACATCTACGGTTCGAGTCTGCCGCGTCCGACCGCCGTGGGCAAGGTCACGGGTCTGACCGATTACGGCGACGATTTGAAGCTGAAAATGCCGTCGGGTACGGCGCATCTCGCGCTGACACTGTCCGAGGTGCCGCACGCCAAAATCCTCAGCATTGACACCTCCGAGGCGGAAAAGGCACCGGGCGTTATCCGCGTGTTCACGTCGAAAGACGTTCTCGGCTCGAACAATTTGGCGTCGCCCGCGCGTGTGTCGCGTCAAAAGGGCAACGGCATCACCGAGTTCCCCGTGTTCGCGCACAAGGTCATCAACCGTCGCGGCGACGTGCTCGCCTGCATTGCGGCGGACACCGAGGAACACGCCCGCGCCGCGTCGAAACTCGTAAAAGCGGAGCTTGAAATATTGCCGACCTACAAGACGTTCCCCGAAGCGGCTCAGCCGAACGCGATTCAGCTCCACGAGCAGTTACCGAACTTCTACATGGAAGCCCCCCTCGTCAAGGGCGATGCCGAGGACGCGTTCGACGACGCGGCGTTCGTCGTCGAGGGCAGTTTCCACTCGCAGCACGAGCCGCATCTGCCCATCGAACCCGACGTCATGCAGGGTTATATCGGCGACGACGGCATGGTCACGCTTCAAGGCAAGTTCCAGAGCATCGACGAGACGCGCGACGACGTGACGATGTCGTGCGGTATCCAAAAGGACAATCTGCGCTTCATCATGAACCCCGCGGGCGGTTCTTTCGGCTACGCGATCAGCCCGAATATCGCGTCCGTCGTCACCACGGTGGTGCAAAATCTGCAAAGCCCCGTCACGCTCACGCTGCCGTACGACCAGTTCAACCACACGACGGGCAAACGCTCGGCGACGTTCTCCAACGGCAGACTCGGTGCCGACAAGGACGGCAAGATCATCGCCGCCGAGTACGATGTCGGCTTGGATCACGGCGCGTACGCGTCGGTCGCGGGCAACATCTTCAACAACCTCATCAGCGTCGCGTTTCACGGGTACAACATCCCGAATATCCGCGCACTCGCGCGCGGCGGTTCGTCAAACCACGCGTACAACACGGCATATCGCGGGTTCGGCGCGCCGCAGATTTACACGACGACGGAGGCACTCGTCGATTTGCTCGCGCGCAAGGCGGGGATCGACCCGTTTGAGTTCCGTTACAACAACCTATTAAAATCGGGCGACACGACGATCAATCAGGTCGAGCCGTATGATTACGACGCGTATCCGCGTCTGTTCGAGAAACTGCGCCCCGTCTATCAGGCGTACAAAGCCGAGGCGGAAGCCGCAAAACGCGAGGGGCGGCACGTCGGTGTCGGCGTATCGCAGGGCGGGTTCCTCTGCACCATCGGCTTCGTCGATCAGGCGAATGTCGCGCTCGAACTCACGAAAGACGGCGTGACGCACTTCAACACGTGGGAGGACGTGGGTCAGGGCGGCGATATCGGCACGCTGACGCACACGATCAAGGCTCTCGAACCGTTACATCTGCGCCCCGAACAGGTGCGGCTCGTGATGAACGACTCGAAGGAATGTCCCGACACGGGTCTCGCCGCCGCCTCGCGCAGTCACTACATGGCGGGCAACGCGACACTCGACGCGGCAAAGCAGCTCCTCGACGCGATGCGCAAACCCGACGGCACGTACCGCACGTACGACGAGATGGTCGCCGAGGGCATCGAGACGAAGTATATCGGTCACTACGACCAGATGGGTTTGGGGTTGCCCCCCGGACCCGATCCGAACACGGGAGCGGGCGAGAAGAACGCCGAGTATATGTACTGCGTGAACACCGCGCTCGTCGAGGTCAACGTGGAAACGGGTAAGGTTCAGACCCTGCGCTACACGTGCGCCTACGACATCGGCACCATCGGCAACAAACTCGCGGTTGACGGGCAGGGGTACGGCGGTCTGTCGCACTCGATCGGCTTCGCGCTCAGCGAGGACTACGACGCGGAGAACAAGCACGGCAACATCGCGGGTTGCGGTATCCCGACGATCGACATGATCCCCGACGACTACAACCTCATCGCCGTTGAGACGCCGCGCCGCTTCGGACCCCACGGCAGCGCGGGTTGCGCCGAGGTGTTCCAGAGTTCAAACCACATGGCGGTCATCAACGCCATCGACGACGCAAGCGGCGCGCGTGTCTACGCGCTGCCCGCAACGCCCGACAAGGTTCTCGCCGCGCTCAAAGATTCGTCGCCGCCGCCGAAATACTGGCTCGGCTCCGACTTCGACGAGGAGATGGACGAAATCCGCGCAAATCCGATGTAATTTGACGAACGCAACGCGAGAACCGCCCGTAAAATGGCGGTTCTCGCGCTATGGGACGATTGGCAGTTAACAATTAACAATTAACAGTTAACAGTTACGGGGGGGACGAGGGGCGCGGTCTCCCTCCGCCGTCTGCGGACGGCACCTCCCTCTGAGAGGGAGGCATTTTCGGAACGCACCGTCCAAGCCTCCCTCATAGAGGGAGGTGCCGCCGAAAGGCGGCGGTGGGAGTCCACGTAACCCTCGTCCAACCTTGCCCCCTTTCGGAAAGGGGGTGCCGTCCGCAGACGGCGGGGGTTTGTTCCCCGTCCCGCGCGCATAAAAACCACATATCCCCTTGCAACAATCAAAAATTAAGGTTATAATACCCTTATGCAACAATCAGAAATTACCGCGTACGCCGAGCGGTGCTTCGGCGGCGAACCCGCGTCGTGCAGCTATGCCTGCCCGTTCAACCTCGATATACGCACGTTTCTTGAACGCGTGTCGCGCGGTCGGTGGAAACAGGCGTACAAATCCCTGCGTAACGCCGTCGTGTTCCCGACGGTCGTGGCGGAGCTTTGCCCCGCGCCGTGCCGCGGTCGGTGCCAACGCGAGACGTTGGGCGACGCGCCGCTCGACCTGTCCGCGATTGAACACGCCGTCGTGCGGTACACACCCGACAGACGCGGAGAACAGTACGCTCTGCCGCCGAAACAGGGGAGTGTCGCCGTCGTCGGCGCGGGTCTCGCGGGTCTTGCCGCCGCGCTCGGGCTTGCGCAGAAGAAGTACACGGTCACGGTGTTCGAGCGCGAAGCGTCGTGGGGCGGCGCGTTGCGCGAACATGAGCATTATGAGCGGTTTGACGAGGATATCCGTCTGCAATTCGCGTTCGATATGCCCGAATTTCGGTACAACACCGAGATAACGTCACTCGACGAACTGCGCGATTTCGACGCGGTGTTCGTCGCGACGGGCGACGGCGGCGTTGACTTCGGTCTCACGCCGACGTTTGACCCGAAATTGCGCAATTCCGCCGACGCGCGCGTATTTTTCGGCGGCGGTGTGATAGGCGATGACGCAATCGCGTCACTCGCGTCGGCGGCGGACTCCGCGCGCATGATCGAGGTGTTTTTGCAGACAGGCAAAGCGTCCGAGACGTACGGGGGGTACGACAAACGCGACTGCGGTCACTACGTCGACCACGCGGGCGAGCCGAAAAAGCCGCTCATCGTCGCCGCGTCGCCCGACGGTTACACCGAGGACGAGACGCGCGCCGAGGCGGCGCGGTGCATGCAATGCGACTGCCGAAAATGTCTCGCGTCGTGCGAGATGCTCGAAAAATACCGCAAACTGCCGACGAAAATCGCGTCCGAGGTGTACACGGACAGCGGTGCCGCGCCGCCGTACTCGACGCACATGATCACGCGCGAGACGTACAGTTGTCTCGACTGCGGTTACTGCGGCAGCGTCTGCCCCGAGGGGGTGGATTCGGGCGAGATTCTGCACCTGTCGCGTGTCCAGCGCGCGGAGGACGGTGTCGCACCCGCCGCGTTGCACGATTTTTGGCTGCGCGAGATGGCTCACGCGACGACCGACGCGGCGTACGTCTCGGCGGGTCGCGGCAAATCGACGTGCGAATACGTGTTCTTCCCCGGTTGTCAACTCGGCGCGATGGACACGCGCCACGTCACAGAGAGCTACGAGTGGTTGGCGTGCAATTTTGACTGCGGCGTCATGCTCGGTTGTTGCGGTGCGCCCGCGTATTGGGCGGGGCGCATGGATCTGTTCAACGACAACATATCGAGTATTCGCAGCACATGGGAGACGCTCGGCAGACCCACCTTCGTCGTCGCGTGCGCCACGTGCGAGCGCATGTTCCGCGACGCGACACCCGATATCGCAGTGGTAACCCTGTACGAACTGATGGCAGAACGCAAATTTATACCACTGTCAACTGTCAACTGTCAACTGTCCACTGTATTTGACCCGTGCGCCGCGCGCGAGGACACCGCGATGCGCACCGCCGTGCGCACACTCGCGTCGGGTGCGGGTATCGCGCTCGAAGAACTGCAAAATCAGGGTAAATGCTGCGGCAACGGCGGTCATATCCGCGCCGCGAACCGCGAACTGTTCGAGCAGATGTCGCAAAACCGCGCCGACGAGTCGCCGCTGCCGTACATCGTCTACTGCGCGAACTGCCGCGACGTGTTCGACGAGCGAGGTAAATCGTGCGCGCACATTTTGGACGTGCTGTTCGGGATAACGCCCGAAAAAGCCCCGCTGATAGGCGAAAAACGCCGCAACCGCATGGAGGTGTCGCGCATGCTACGGGAGAAGATCGAGGGCGGCAACGCCCCCGCCGCCGACGTTCCGCACGACGCGATCGAACTCGTGATCGCGCCCGAACTCGCCGAGGAGATCGACCGCAAGCTCATCGGCTCCGACGAGATGCGCGAGGCGATATATCTCGCGGAACGCGGCGGCGCGAAATTTATCGACGCGGACGGCGTGTGCCAATGCTCGCTCGTGAAATCCGCGCTGACGTACTGGGTGCGATACAAACCGTTGGGAGACGGACGCTTTGAGATCGTGTCCGCGTACTATCACCGTATGCGCATCGCGCGGGAGGACTGAGCATGGACTGGAAATGCGCGAAATGCGACGTTGAACTGAAACCGAAAAAAACGCTGTTCTCATACCTCGGCAACACGTTTTCGCACGAGGTACCCGTCTGCCCGCAGTGCGGCGAGGTGTTCATACCGCCCGAACTCGCGGAGGGGCGCATGGCTGAGGTCGAAGAGCAGTTGGAGGACAAATGACGGAACTCGCGGTGGTCGTCGAGCGCACGAAAAGCGTCTGCCCCGTGTGCCTGCGCTCGGTTGACGCGCGGATTGTGCGCGTCGGGGGCGAGTATTTCATGCGCAAGCAGTGTGCGGAACACGGCAAATTCTCCGCCGTAGTATGGCGAACGACGACAATTAACAGTGAACAATTAACAATTAACAATTACGTCGGGTCGGACGATTTTACGACTGACACGATTGATAATTATATGATGGCGGCGACGTGTTGCGCGCTTGTTGAGGTCACATCGCGTTGCAATTTGTGTTGCCCTGTTTGCTTTGCGGAGAGCGGCGAGATTGCGCGCGCCGAGCCGAGCGTCGATGAGCTTTACGGCATTTTCAAGCGTCTGTGCGACGACGGCAACACGTTTATCCAACTGTCGGGCGGCGAACCGACCGTGCGCGACGATCTGCCCGAGATCATCGCCGCCGCGCGCCGCGCGGGTGCCGAGACGGTGCAGCTCAACTCGAACGGTCTGCGTCTCGCGCGCGAACCCGACTACGCAAAAACACTGCACGACGCGGGCTTGTCGTTCGTATTCATGCAGTTCGACGGCACGCGCGGCGATATTTACGAGCGTCTGCGCGGGCGTGATCTGTTCGCGGACAAACTCGCGGCGATCGGCAACTGCGGCGCGGCAAAACTCGGCGTAACCCTTGTGCCGACTGTGGTTCCCGACGTGAATCTCGACAATGTGGGCGAGATTGTGAACTTCGCGCTGTCGCGGTCTCCCGATGTGCGCGGCGTGCATTTCCAGCCCGTGAGCTACTTCGGGCGGTACCCGTCGCCGCCGCGTGACCGTGACCGTGTGACGCTGCCCGAAATCCTGCGCGCCGTCGAGTTGCAGACGAACGGACGCGTTCGTATCACTGACTTTGCGCCGTCGTCGTGCGACCACCCGCGCTGTGGGTTCCACGGCGATTTTGTCGTGTTGCCGCGCGGGCAACTGCTGAAAATCACGCCGAAATACGACCCCGACGCGTGTTGCGCACCCGACGCGCACATCAAAAACCGCAAATTCGTCTCGCGCCGCTGGACGCGCGGCGACGAGGAAAAAACCGCCGACAACGCGGACTTTTCAACGCTCGACAACTTCGCGAAACGTGCCGCGTCGCACGGGTTCACGATCACTGCGATGGCGTTTCAGGATGCGTACACGCTCGATATCGCGCGTTTGCGGCGGTGCAGTCTGCACGTCGCGGACGCGTCGGGACGCGTAAAACCGTTCTGCGCACAGTATTTGACGCGCGTATGACGAATCACCCCGGAGGTGCCGCACTCACGCGGCGCGCTGTGCGTTTGTCGGGCGTCGTGCCGCCCGCGCGCGCACTCGATATCGGTTGCGGCGACGGCGAAACCGTCGCGCTGCTGCGTGATTTGGGGTACGACGCGCACGGTGTCGCGGACGGAGCGGAAGCGTTGCCGCACGGCGACGCGGCGTTCGACCTCGCGCTGTTCGAGTGCGTGCTGTCGTGCGTCGACGACGTTGACGCGGCACTGCGCGAATCGCACCGCGTACTCGCGTCGGGCGGCGTACTGATCGTCAGCGACGTGTACGACCGCGCGGACGCTTCAATTGACGTGCTGAAAAATACGTTGCGCCGCAACGGATTTGAGCCGTTTCTCGCCGAGGATCAGACCGCCGCGCTCGTGACGTACCGCGCCGAACTGCGCGAATCACCGCGCGAGACGTTCTACCGCGGAGACGCGAAAAAGCTCGGTTACGCGCTGATTTTGGCGCGCAAAATATGATAAAATCACCGCTTGACACAATCGCGGCGCGCGATATCGGCGCGTCGCCGACGCGTGGCGCGGTTGCGGCGTACCAACTCGCGACACTGCGCGAGACGGCGGAATACGCGCGCGCGCGCAGTCGGTTCTACCGTGAAAAACTCCGCGATTGCGACGAAATTCGCGCGCTGTCCGACCTCGCGCGGTTGCCGTTCACGCACCCGCCAGACCTCGCGGCAGACCCGAACGCGTTCATGTGCCTGCCGCCCGACGCGGTTGCACGCGCCGTCACACTGCCCACATCGGGGACGACGGGCGCGCCGAAACGCCTGTTTTTCACCGCCGACGAGTTGGAACGCACCATCGACTTTTTCGCGCACGGCATGACCGCGATCACGGAAAAACGCGGCACCGTCGCGGTGCTGATGCCCGCGAATACGCCCGCGTCCGTCGCCGATTTGCTCATCACCGCGCTCGCGCGGACGGGTTGCGTCGGCGTCGCGCTCGGTGTGCCGTCCGACCGCGCGGAGATGCTGCGCCGCGTCAATGATTCGCGCGCCGATTGCGTCGTCGGACTGCCGAGCCACGTTTTCGCGCTCGCTCGGACGGGCGACGCGCCGCGTGTGCGCAGTGTGCTGCTCTGCTCCGACTACGTGTCGGACGCGGTGGTGCGCGCAATCGAGAAAACGTGGAATTGCAGCGTATTCACGCACTACGGATTGACGGAATCGGGCTACGGCGGCGCGGTGATGTGCGCCGCGCGAGACGGTATGCACATGCGCGAGACCGATCTGCTCGTCGAGATCATCGACCCGATCACGGGCGCGCCGCTGCACGACGGCAAATCGGGCGAGATCGTACTCACGACGCTGACGCGGCGCGCGCAACCGCTGATACGCTACCGCACAGGCGACATCGCGCGCGTGATCCCCGAAATCTGCGCGTGCGGCAGTGCGTTGCGGCGGCTCGACCGCGTTCTCGGACGTATCGGCGGCGGTGTCACACTCGCGGACGGCGCGCGGCTCACGATGCCGCAACTCGACGAGATTGTGTACGCGGTACCCGACGTTGCGGCGTTCGACGCGGTTTTGAGCGGCAACAGCCTGAAAATCACGACAGACGGCGGCGACACGGACGCGGTGCGCGACGCGCTCAAAGCGTTGCCGCAACTGCACTCGGTCGAGGTGCGCGTCGTCGCGGGCGCGGTGCCGTTTCGCGGTGTCGCAAAGCGCGATATCGCGGTTGACCGCGTGTAACCCGCGCGGTTATTGCGCGTCGGGATTTGCGATGCTACAATGGGGCATAAATCGAACGGAGGTGTCGCATGAACCCGAAAATCGGAGAAAACATCAAAACCCTGCGCGATGAGCGGCAGGTGACGCAGGAGCAACTCGCGGATTACCTCACGATCTCGACGCAGGCGGTGTCGAAGTGGGAGAACGGCGTCACGACGCCCGACGTGTACCTGTTCCCCGCGATAGCGGAGTTTTTCGACGTGACGATCGACGAGCTGTTCAAGGTCGATATGTCCGCGTACAAAAACAAGGCGGCGCGGCTCACCGCGCGCTACGCGAACTCGAACAGACCCGAGGACTACGAGCGCGCGAAACGCGAGTTCGACAGGCTGTTCGCCGTCGGAAATCCCGAGCCTTACGACTACTTCAATTTCGCCAACGTCCTCGAAACAAACGCGTACAATCAGGTGCTGCGCGCCGAGGAACTCTACCGCGCGGCTATGGCTCTCGGCGACGAACACGCGGAGTTTCAACTGCGCTACATGTACTCGAAAACGAGCCGCAACGAGCAAAATATCGCCGAGTGCCGCGAAAAGCTCGACGCTGACCCGACGGATATCACGAATTGGCGGCACCTGCTCTACGCGTACCGCAACGCGAGACGATTCGACGACGCGCTCGAAATCGCGCGGCAGGGGCTGGAAATCTTTCCCGACAACATTCTGCCGCTCGACGTGTGCGGCGACGTTTTACGCGAGTTGAACCGACCCGCCGACGCGCTCGCGTACTGGGACAAGATCATCGGCTTGCAACCCGATTTCGCTTCGGCACTCTGGGGTCGCGCGTTCGCGTACAACGATTTGGGAGACCGCGAGAACGCGCTCGCGGCATGGGAAACGCTGCTCGCAGAACTCGAATCGCGCGGTTACACCGAGGAGACCCCGTGGCCGCGCCGCGAGATAGCAAAACTGCGTGACGCGCTTGCCGCTGGTATCGGATAACGCGAAAAGACAGGCGCGGACACGTTGCGTTGGAAATATTGCGGCACCCACCAATCACAGCTTCGCGTAATCGTAGGGGCGTGTCTACCCGCCCTTGCGCATATTTCGTATACACAACACAATAGGGCCGGTCAAGACCGCCCCCTACGAAAGATTCTCAAACGCCCATTGTCCACACGCAAAAAGACCGACTTTCGTCGGTCTTTTCGCTTCCGCCCCCAAAGCGTCGCCGCAAAACGCGGTGTCGCTATCTCGGCAGCGTGTCGCTGAACACTAACGTACCCAGCCCCGCGCGGCGTGTTTCACTCTGCGGTGTCAGTACGCCTGACCGCACGAGTTGCGCGAGTGTGTGCGATATCATCGTGTTGCCCGCGAGTCCGCCGCTGTGCCACGCGCGGCACAGTTCACGCATGTGTGCGGGGTAGCCGTCCTTTTCGAGCGCGTACGTCTCCGCGTCGAACTCGCCGCAGATCGCGCGCAACTCGTCCGTCAGCCCCGGCAACTCGCGCAAAAACGCGGTGTCCCACGGATAACTCGTGCCGCCGTCGTTGATGACAACGAGATTCACGGTGTCGTTCGCGTCGAGATACCGCTTGTCGTACAGCCGCTTGAATTTGTCGATATTCGCGTCAGTCTTGCCGAGATTGCCCGTCATGAACTCGTACAGATACTCATAATCCGTGAACAGGTTGTTGCGCCAGTCAAGACCGCGCCCGTCGTAGTACGTGTCGCGCTGCCACGAGCGCACGGGGTACTTGTCCGACCCGCGTATCATCGGTCCGCAGTATTCGTACAGATTCGGGTCGTAACTGAGCTGCACCTGTTCTGCGGAATCCGTCTCCAACGACGCGTACGCGATGTAGTCGCCGCCGTCGGGACGCTTGATATTGAACCGCGTGTCGTCCGTCGGCGGCATCGTCGGCGACAGTTTGCACACCGCGTACGGCAACGCCGACCACAGCAGCAGATTGAAATCGCCGTCGGGTATGTACATATACGATTTGTCGCGGTCGCGCAGGTACTCAATCGCCGTAGGAATGTACTTTTCGCACACTATTTTCGCGTATTTCACGTAAATCGCGTGTTCGCGCTCCAACTGCTCCGCGTTGAGATGCCCCGTTATGTAAATCTGCGTGCGGTACCTGTCGCCGCTGAGCCGCTCCATGAAGCCGTATTCCTCCAACACCGCGACCTCGTCCTCGACGAACAGCGGCGACACGCCGAGTTCCTCCGCGATCTCGCGCACGGTGCGCGGCTGCCAATACGCGGCGTAGGCGATGTTCTGCGTGAGCCGACGCGCGAGAAAGTCGGCGGTGTCGCCCTTGTCGCCGGGGTGTCCGCTGTGTCCCAATTCCGTCAGGCGAATCGGCTTCACGCCGAGTGTTCCGAGTTCCCGTCTCATATTTAGCCCCTCTTTCAAACTTGATTTTGCCTCGTGCAAATGCCATTTCACGGTGCCGACGGGCAGACCGAGCCGCCGCGCGATCTCCGACTGTTTCAGGCGGTCGTAGTAGTGCGCAATGACGATCTCGCGCTGCGTTTTCGTGAGATACGCGATCTCGCGCCGCAGTAACTTCGCGGTCTCGTCGCGAACCAGCGCGTCCACCGCGTCGGGCGACGACGGCACCGCACCCGCGTAATCGTCGAGCGAGACATGCGCGCCGCCGCGCTGTTCCGCGACGTAGCGCGCGTACACGTTGCTCGCGACGCGGTAGACGTAACCGTCAACATTCGCGATCTCGTCCGAGCGCAACAGTGACGCGTAGACTTCGAGCGTCGCGCGCGCGGCGAGTTCCTCCGCGTCGTCGATGCGCCCCGTTTTCGACAGCGCGAAGCCGAACAGTTTCTTGGTGTAGCCCGCGATCAGCGCGTCCGCGCGCGATTTGTCCATCGGCGAACCTCCGTTTTGTACGTACGATAATATAGTGTCAAGTTTGAGAAAAAGGTTGGAGAGATTGCTGATATTTTATCACGGCAATCCCGATTTGACAATCCGCGAAAAAAGTCATATACTGATAAAAACATGACACGGAGGGCGGCACCATGACTGAACGCGACACATTGATCCGCGCGCACACCTACATCACGCAACTCGCGAACGGGTTCAACCCGCTGAGCGGCGACGAACTTCCCGACGACACGGTGCTGAACGATGTGCGCCTGTCGCGGTGCTTTTTCTACGTCGCGGGCGTGCTGGACAAGGTGCTGGCGGGCGACAAAACCATGCTGAAACGCGCTGATGTCACGCTGTCCGCAGAGTTCACCGCGCGGCTCACGGCGGCGGAAATCCCGCTGCCGATCAGCGAGTTCTCGAAACTCGTAAACGCCGTCGCGGAGGAGTTCGGCATGAAGAACATTCCGCTGACGGCGTATACGAACTGGCTCGTAAATCAGGGCATACTCGGCGAGGAGATCGTGAACGACCGTCGGCACAAGACCGTCGGGGCGACCGCGCACCAATACGGCATCTACGAGGAGACGCGCACCTCGCTCGCCCACGGCGACTACACCGTAGTGCTGTATCCGCCCATAGCGCAACGGTTCCTGCTCGATAATTTGCAGGAGATTCTCAATTTCCGCAAGGCGGCGAAAGGGTAGGAGAACGCTACGCCATGCCGTACCGCGCGGCGTACTCGCGCACGGTATTGTACCATTTCTCGTGACGGAACACGCCGCGCACCTCGGTCATGTCGAAGTAGTAACCCGATGTGATATTCTGAATAATCGCCTCCGCGACGAGACATTCGCGCAGAAAATCGTCGTCGAGCATCGCCGCGATATCCGTGTTCATGCGCCCGCTGATACCCTCAATCGCATAGCGATAGATCGGGTTTTGCGCGCCGAGCAGGAACCCGACGCGGCGGAGCGCGTCCACGCCGTCGCGCATGTCCTTTGCGGCGAGTTTACCCTTGAAACTCACGGCTTTTTCGCCGCCGAGCAGAATGTTGTCAACCGTGGTTTCCGGTACCGCCGCGAGGTCGGTGAGAATCGCCGTGTCGGGCAGCGTCTCGCCGCGCTCCCATTTGGATATCGCCTGAAATGAGATTTGCAGACGTTCGCCGAGTTCGCTCTGCGTCAGATTTTTCGATTTGCGCAACGCGGCAATCTGCGCGCCGACTTTTGTGGTGTTGATGGGCATGATATGTACCTCCTGAATTGTGTTGTCTGCATTATTATACAGCAATCCGCACCGATATCAATAACCGCGCACGTTAGACGCGCCGCGGAATATTCAATCGCGAGTTGAGATGGGTACGCAAATTTATATAGGGGCGCGTGAACACGCCATTGCACATTCACATACGTAAGGACGGACGACCCTGTCCGTCCCGATATGTTGCGCAAACGCAAACGGGACGGACAGGGTCGTCCGTCCCTACAAATACGTGCGCGTGCAAGCAAACACAACGCGAAAGGGCGGGTAAACCCCGCCCCTACGGAACGCCGCGAATCATCGGCACAACATTGCAAAACGCAATCGTAGGGGCGGGGTCAA
>JAISJJ010000067.1 GCA_031261585.1 Oscillospiraceae bacterium | reverse complement strand
GTCGAACTCGTAGTCGCCCGCGACATATGGGTACAGTTCGCAGTACGCGCCAGTGCGCGGGTTGTTGCCGCCGTCGGAGTATACGCTGCCCGTATTCATCGCGATATACGCGTATCCGTTCTGCAACAGCGTGTTCTGCTGTGCTTCACTCAGCGAACCGACGCAGATCACGGCGGGATACGGCGCGCGGTACTCCGTGTCAACACCGTACTGCGGCACGCGGAACGCGTCGAGCGTGATACCCGCCGTCACGCCGCGATCCGTGACCTCGACGAGTGCCTCGGGGCGAATCTTGAACGGCTGCGGCATACCCGGGAACGAAAATTCGACCGTGCGCTCCTCTTTTTCGGCTTCTGACAGCGCGCGGAACCGCGACGCTGACTCGGGCGTCTCGTGCATATACCCGTACAGGTAGTACTGCATGAGGTCGCGCAGTTCTTCACGCCGCTCGATCCAACCCTGCGGCGATTTGACGCGCGTTCCGTCAAAAAACTCGAACAGATCGGGCAGATACTCTATCTGCGGCAGGTCTGCTGCGTGTTCGGGGAAATAGTCGCGTGGCTTGTTTGACATGTCGTATACTCCTTTCGATAATAGTGAATTTTATGCGTTACGGTCTGTCGCCGACAGAGTACAAAGGCGGCAGTCTGTGCAAAAACAAGGAAGCGTATCACACAGTCTCTTGTGGTAATATCTTATTGCCTTTACACAGCCTGCCGCCAATATGCCGAACAATTGCCGCGATTATATTTTGTTACGGTCTGCCGTTGACATCGGGTACGTGCGCCACGGGTTCCCAGTCGACGATGTTGTTGTATCTCAAATCCAACGTCGTGAGGTTCGTCAGTGCCGACAGCGGCGAGATGTCGTTGATGTAGTTGAAGCTCAAAACCAGCGTTTCGAGTTCAGTCAGTGACGACAACCCGTCGACGTTTGTCAGGTTGTTGGAATCCAACAGCAGAAGTTTCAGGCTCGTCAGCGACGACAGCGGGGTGGCGTCCTCTATGAAGTTGATGATCAGGTCTAACTCCGTGAGATTCGTCAGCGCGGCGAGCGGCGTGATGTCGGTGATCGCGTTGCTGCCCAGATTCAAGCGCGTCAACCCCGTAAATGCCGACAGCGGCGTGAGATCGGAAATTTGATTGCCGCTCAAATCCAGTTCCGTACCGAATATCTGCGGGGACAGCGTCGAGATGTCGGAAATGCGGTTGTCGTTCAGCTTCGGATCGTAAAGTTGCGTCAGCGATGCGAGCGGCGTGATGTCGACGATTTGGTTGTTGTTCAAATCCAACGACTTGAGGTTCGTCAGAGACGACAGCGAATCAATCTCGGTGATGATGTTGCCGCTCAAATTCAGCGTCGTAAGTTTCGTCAACGAGGCGAGCGGCACAACGGTGTCCACCTGATTGCCGCTGAGGTTCAGCGACACGAGATTCGTCAGCAACGACAAGGCACTGATATCGCCTATGCCGCTGTCGGACAGATCAAGCTCTGTGACATCCAACGATATCACGATATCCTCCGTGCCGACGATGGTGACGGTTGTGGGCTTCTCGGGTGTCGGCGTCTGCGACGTCGCGGGCTCCGAAGTCATCGGTGTGCAGGACGCAACAACGAGGACAAGCGCGAGCGCGATAATCAGTGATAGTGCTTTTTTCATGTAAACAACCTCTGTCTTTTATTTGTAGTTAACCGCCGACGCGACGCGCCGCAGTTATTCGTAAATCTTGCGCCCCGGCGCGTCGGGGATACCCGTCTTGCGGTGGAAATACGTGTTCAACACGTCTCTCCACTCGTTTGCGTTCTCGAGTTGACGATTGAGCCGCGACGTAACCTCCGCGTATACGTCGCTCGGCACTTGATCCGCGAGCGATTGCCACGTCGCGATGAAACCCTCAACCTCCGCCGCACCCTCGAAGCGTGTGTTGTAGATGTGCTGGATAATCGTCGCGCCGTTCGGCAGGACGTACGTGTACGGCAGTCGGTGGAAGAACAGCAGCAGTTCCCACGGTGTCGTCGCGGGATCGTCGTACAGTTTCGCGAGATGCGGGTCGTACTGGCTCACGAACCCCGTACCCGCCGTGCCGCGCTCGACGCCGATGTGCGTGTTCGTCGATTTGTGGTACGTTCCCCATTGCGAGAACTCGTAACCGTCGGGCGACGGACCGTAGTGGTACCCCGGCTGCACGAACCACCCGATACCGAGCGGTGCGCAGTACTTCTCGAACGTACTACGCGATTTCAGGAGCATGTCGGTAAGCGCGGGGATGTCGTGTCCGTATTCGTCGCGCACCCAGTCGGCGAGAATGGACTTCGCGTCGGCTTTCGGGTTCTGCCCGAGCGCGCCGAACGCGTACAGATTCGCCTTTGCGAGCGGGTGTCCGCACAAAAACGCGTCGTCTCCCGCGTTCGCCACGCCGACCAACGCTTCAATGCGGTCGCCGCAGATGTCTGACAGCGTTTCGCGCTCGTTCACGGGCGAATTAAGCACCTCGTCCCACATCACGGCGGACGCGAACAGGTCGATCTGCTGTCCTGTGTACTCCTGCGTTATTTGGAGTTCCAACGCCTCGCGCGTGTTCGGCATGTTGCCGAGCAGCGGCGATATCGGTTCGCGCACCTGAAAATCTACGGGTCCGTTCTTGATCTGCAAAATAACATTGTCGTCGAACTGCCCGTCGAGCGGCTTGAAATTGTCGTACGCGGCGCGCGCGCGGTCAGTCACGGTGTCGCGCCAATCCTGCTGCGCGTTGTAGACGAAGCAACGCCAATAGACGATGCCGCCGAACGGTTTCAGCGCGCGGGCGAGGACATTCGCGCCGTCCGCCTGCGTCCGTCCGAGTGCCATCGGACCGATGCGGAACTCGCTGTCCGCCTTGACGAGGAAACCCGCGAGATCGGGTATGTACTCGTACACAACCTTGACCTGATTCTCCCACCACGCGACGACGGAGGGTTCGAGCGGGTCGCACGTGTCTAAGCCGCCGATACCGATCGGTGCGGAGAACTCCACGGCAATCAGGAGTTGTACGCCGTATTTGCGAAAAATCGCGGCGAGCTTCGCGAGGTCGGGCAGCAACTCGTCGGTGATCAGTTTCGCGGAGCGGGCGTTGACGTTCACGTTGTTCAGCGAAATCTGGTTCACACCAATTTTCCCGAGGTAGGCAGCGTAGCTCTCGACGCGCGCCGCGTCGTAGTCGATGTTGCCATCCTTGAAAAACAGGCTGCGCCCCGCATAGCCGCGTTCGACGCTGCCGTCCATGTTATCCCAGTGGTTGATGACGCGGTACTTGAACATAATGCACCAACTTTCAAAACGGTATCTTGTATTTTACAGGAAAGATTGACAAATGTCAATCTCTAATATAAAATAAGCTCAAAAATGCTGATGAGGTGGCTGAAATGACCCTCTCCCCGCTGTTCACCGACGGATGCGTACTGCGCATGGGTACGGGTTCCGCGATTTTCGGGCGCGCGCAACACGGTGAGCGCGTCACCGCAGAGTTTCAAGGCGTTACGTACGAGACGTTCGGCGATGCGTCGGGGCGGTTCAACATCGCGCTGTCGGAGCTGTCGCACGGCGGCGCGTTTGAGTTGCGCGTGAACGACGTGGTATTGCGCGACGTGTACGTCGGCGAGGTGTGGCTGTGCGCAGGACAGTCGAACATGCAGATCACGTTCGCGCGCATCGGTCGGCGATACCCCGAGGTCATGGCTGCACCGCCCGAGCCGCGCATCAGACGATTTCTCGTGCCGCAGGACACCGATTTCACGGCACCGCGCGCCGATATCGTCGGTTCGTGGGCGCAGTCCGACCCCGAGCACATCGCGGATTTCACCGCAGTCGGGTGGTTTTTCGCGAAAAAACGCATGGAGCGCACAGGCGTACCCGTCGGCTTGCTCGCGACCGCCATCGGCGGTACACCGATACACTGCTGGCTGCGCAACCCGCCCGAATATCCCGCCGCACTCTATACCGACGATCAATCCGCGCCGCCCGCGCCGAATTTCGGCGCGACACCGTGCAATCCCGAGGTCACGCAGAGCGGTTCCGGCGTGACGCTGTGGCGCAAACGCGTCACGATACCGCCCGAATTTGCGGGTCAGCGCGCGGAACTCGCGCTCGGCACAATCGTCGACGCGGACACGACGTACGTCAACGGTGTTGAGGTCGGCTCGACGGCGTACCGATACCCGCCGCGCTACTACACAACGCCGCCGCTGCCCGAGGGCGCGTGCGAGATCGTCGTGAAGCAGACGATAATCGGCGGTTGGGGCAAGTTCACCGAGGGCAAGACGCGTGAACTGCGGATCTCGGACGGCGTTATACCGCTCGTCGGCGACTGGGAACGCCGCCGCGTCGCGGATTTTCCGTCTCCCGTGCCGTTCACCGCGCCGCAGAACGATCCGTGCGGCTACTACAACGCGATGATCGCGCCGTTGCACGGCTTCGCGATATCAGGCGCGCTCTGGTATCAGGGTGAGAGCGACGACAAGACCCCGCGCGGGTACTTCGAGCGATTCTCGCAGATGCTGCGCGAGTGGCGCGGCGCGTGGGGCTGGGATTTCCCGATGCTGACCGTCGGACTCGCGCGGTTCGACGAGACGGACTGGACGCGAGTGCGTGAGGAGCAACTGCGGTGCGCAGAACTGCCCAACGTCGGGTTTTACGACGCGTGGGGCGACGGCGAGCCAAACGATTTGCACCCGCTGAACAAGCGCAGTATAGGCGAGGGCTTGGCGGGGTTGATTTTGTGAGCGCGGGTAGAATAATTGCGTAAATTCCAACGCTGAGCAGACCGAAACAGGGCGACCACGCAGGGTCGCCCCTACAAAAAACTCAGCATTCTGCAATTTCGCCCTGCGGCGCACGTCAGGGTCTTATCTCACGCGCACTTTTAACGGTCTGTGTAGGGGCGACCCTATGTGGTCGCCCTATTGTGGTTTGCACAACCCTAACGGGCGACCAATGGTCGCCCCTACGATCGTGTTATGGTTATCTGTCAACCCTTCCGTCGCCGCCGTCCACTACCGCTTCGACCTCGCTCACATTCGCGAGCAGCACGTCGCCGTCAATCGTGTGTTTCAGCGCGCCCGCAGCCGCCGCGAACTCTACCGCGTCCTGCGGCGCGTAACCGTTCAATTGCGCGTAGATCAACCCCGCCGCGAACGCGTCTCCCCCGCCTATGCGGTCGACTATCGACAGACGATACCCGCGCGAACGGTAAACCGTGCCGCCGATGCGCAGTTCGCCCGCGAAATCGTTCTCGTCCGCGCTCGAACCGCCGCGCACCGTCGTCGCCGCGATCGGGAAATGCGCGTCGTCGCCGAAAACATCGCGCAACTGCGTCTCGTTCGCGATCATAATGTCGATATGCGGCGCAAACCGAGCCATGACGCGGCGCGCGTCGCCGATGCTCCACAGCGCGGTGCGGTAGTTGAGGTCACAACTGACCGTTGCGCCGCAACGCTTTGCGCACGTCACCGCGTCGAGTGCGATCTCCGCGACGTTTTCACCGAGTGCGGGCGTGATGCCCGAAAAATGGAACCAGTCCGCGCCTCCGATTATGCGCTTCCAGTCGAAGTTATCGCGCGAAGCCGTTGCAATCGCTGAGTTTTTGCGGTCGTATATCACGCGCGACGGGCGTTGCCCCGCGCCGCGTTCCAGATAGTACACGCCAACGCGCTCACCGCCGCGCGCAATCTCCGACGTGTCCACGCCGAGCGCGCGCAGACCCGCGACTGCGCCGTCTGAGATGTCGTTGTCGGGCAACCGCGTCACGAACCGCGCGTCAACGCCGAATTGCGCGAGTGCCGCCGCGACGTTTGACTCGCTGCCGCCGTAGTGCGCGTCGTACGACTGCGCTTGCGAAAACCGAGTGTTCGCAGGCGGCGACAGACGCAGCATGATCTCCCCGAACGTCACAACGCGCATCATTCGCGTCCTCCGAAATCCAATATTTTGCTCCCCGCGACCGCGAAAACGTTCGGGCGCGACAGGTATTCCGCCGCATTTTCCGCGTCCACGCCACCCGTCGGAATGAACCGCGCGGTTGGAAAAACGGGCGCGATTGCGTCGATGTACCCCGCCCCGCCGAGTTGTTTCGCGGGGAATAGTTTCAATATTTTGAATCCGAGATTCACCGCGTTCGTGATCTCTGTCGGTGTCGCGACACCGGGAATGTACGGCACTCCCATTGCTGCGCAAGCGTTTGCAACCTCGTCCGTCGCACCGGGGCTTATGATAAACTGCGCCCCCGACTCGATTGCGCGCATCGCGTCGTCGTACGTCAAAATCGTACCCGCACCGATGAGCATGTACGGCAACGTGCTCGCCACCGCACGCAACACCGACTCCGCCGCGCCGTTACGGAACACGATTTCGGCGGCGTTCACTCCGAGTGCGGACGCGGCGCGGCACCGCTCTATCGCGTCCTCCGCAGAGGTGGGCGTTATAATGATGATTTTGCGCGAAACGCCGATTTTATTTTGAATTATATTCGTGTTAATCATTTAGGTATCTCCTTAATGTCTCACGAACCGAGCCTGTTTCCGCAGACATTTCATGGTAGTATAACTCGATGCATCGTCCGAGTTGCGATGTATAAATATTCACGCCGAAGATGCTCGCGTCGGACAGAATTTGCGATATCGGCGCACCGATAAGCTCAGACAATCGCGGATCGGGCGACAGCTCGAACGGCTCACCATCGTCGCGCACTCCGCGCAAATACCGCAGCCACCCCGCAATCGCGAGCGGCACACCGACGAGTCTTTCGGTGTCGTTTGCGTACGCGCGCAGCATCTCGCCGAAACGCGGTTTGAGCTTCTGCGACGTGTCCGATGCGATGCGCTGCGGCGTGTCGGGAATGTTCGGATTCGGCAACCGCACGTTAAGAAACGTGTCCAAAAACTGCTCAGGCGAGATGACAACGGGATTCGGAGCGACGGGTAATGCTTCCGCGTAACCTATGCGCCGCAGCAGTTTTGCGATTTCAAGATCGCTCGATGCGTCGCACACGCGCGTGTACCCGAACAGGCAGCCGAATATAGCGAGCGCGGTGTGAAGCGGGTTCAGCAGCGCGCCGACTTTCATGCGCTCCGCCTTTTCGACTGTCTCGCGGTCAGTAAAAAATACGCCGTCGCCGCCGTGTTCGAGCGGCGGGCGACCGTTCGGGAAGTCGTCCTCAACGATCAGATATTGTGTCTCCTCGGCGTTCACGAAACTCGCGTGTCTCCCGCCGTGCGCCGTGACGATGATCTCCGCACCGAGTTTTTGTGCAATTTTCGGGTCGGGCGACGGCGTGATCTTGTCGATCATCGTGTGCGGAAAGTGTATATTATTGCGTATATATTCGCATAAATATTCATCTCCGTCCGCGCCGCGCAGTACGGATTCACGCAACATGTCGCCGTTGTTTGCACAGTTGTCGAGGCTGAGAAACGCGATTTTAGTCTTGCATAACTTGCTTCTGTGGCGAATTAATTCGGCAATATTGTGCCATAATTCCGCCTGTGCGTACCCCTTTTCGGTGATCGTGAAACTCACGAGCTGCAAACTCGGCGCGGCGAATATCTCGCGCAGACGCGCAACATCGCGGTCGAGCTGCAACGCCTCGGTGACACTCGCAATCTCGCGCGTTGACGTTGTGCCGTCTGATTTCAGCGTCACGAGTGTCGAAACGCAGTCGTTCGGCAGGTAGATTCTGTCAATAGGCTCAAAATCGTGCGCCGCCGCGACGATAATCCCGCGATCCGACAGACCATTTTCGATGAGCGTCTGCATGAGCGCGGCAGGGAACGCGCGGAACAGATTGCCCGCGCCAAAGTGCAGCCAAATGGGTGCGCGCGCTGTGTTTTCAATGAGTTGCGCCCGATTCATACGCCCGCCTCCACGCCGAAAAAGCGCGCGGCGTTGTCGTGACACATATCGCGGACAACCGTGCGCAACGCGCCGAAATCCGCGGGGTACTCGCCGCGCTCGACAAACCCGCCGAGCCAATCGCACAGCAGGCGGCGGAAATATTCGTGCCGCGTGTAGCTGAGAAAACTGCGGCTGTCGGTCAGCATACCCGTGAAATTTGCCAGCACTCCTACATTCGCGAACGCGCGCAACTGCGACGTCATACCGTCGATGCTGTCGTTGAACCACCACGCCGCGCCCTGATACACGTTCGGGAACGCACCCGCGAGAGCGTTGACCGCCGCGTTATCGTTGGGATTCAGCGGAAAAATCAGCGTTTTCGGCAACGCGCCCGCCGTGTTCAGGTCGTCGAGCAGTTTTGCGAGACCGCGCACGTCAACGCCGCCGCCCATCGCGTCAAACCCCGTGTTCGCGCCGACCGCGCGGAATATCTTGGTGTTCACGTTCCGCAGCGCGCCGAGGTGCAGTTCCATGACCCAGTTTTGCGCCGCAATCTTGGGTGCGATACGCCGAATCGCGTCGAAATCATCGGTGCCGATGTCCGCAGAGCGGCAACCGTTATCCGCGAAAAACGCGACGCGCGACGCGGTGTCGCCGCTCGGCTGCCCGTCGAACCGCATACCCGGCAGTACGCGCGTTTTGAGCGGCGCGTCCTCGGCGAGCTTGCGGTGCCACGACAAATCGCTGTCGGGTGTGTCCGTCGTGATGATCGTCTCGACGCGTGATTTTTCGAGAATCTCGCGCACGGACGGCATGCACGCGTTGCAATGCTGCCAAATCTCCGCCGCCGTGTCCGCGTTCAGCGGCAGATCGCAGTCGAAGTACCGCCGCAGTTCGAGGTGCGTCCAATGGTACACGGGGTTGCCGACACAGCGCGGTAAAATCTCCGCAAATCGTTGAATTTTCTCGTAATTCGGCGCGTCGCCCGTGATAAACCGCTCGTCAACGCCGCAGATGCGCATGAGCCGCCACTTGTAGTGGTCGCCCGTGAGCCACGCGTCCGCGAGGTCGGTGAAACGCTTATCCTCATAGATCTCGCGCGGGTCGATGTGGCAATGGAAGTCGATGATCGGCAGTTCGGCGGCATAATCGAAGTAGAGTTTGCGCGCCGTGTCGGTGGTCAGAAGGAAATTTTCGGATAGAAATTCGGTCATAAGTCACCCTCTTACTAAACTGCGGGAAACGTGAACCCGTACTTTGCAAGCACAGCGTCCACTTTTACCTTGCTCTTTTCGGTAATATTTATATAGTAATCGCTGTCGCCGATCTGAAAAATCGGGTCGCCGTCGAGCGCGGGATACAGCGTTATTTCACGGTCTCCGTCGGAAAACCTGATGGAAATGTCTCTGGTAAACCCGCAGGACGGGCTGTCCTTGTACCTAATGCCGTGAATCAGGCGGCGCAGTATTACAGCGTCGTCGCCGTCAACCGCAACGGATTCAAGCGACTTTTGATCGTAAATGTACGTCAACTCAACCGCATCGGCAAAACGCACCGACACAGAAAAGTGAGAAACAAGCACGGCGACAAGCACGACGATAACAGCCGCAATGCTCAATCGTCTGATATTCTTCTTACTCAGTTCACTACCCTCCCCCGCGTCACCGCGTCCCACAGTCCGTTCAAATACGCCGCACCGAGTGCGCGGTCGTACAGTCCGTACCCAGGGCGCGCCGCTGTGCGCGACATGGGCGAGACCGCCATGCCGTCCGCTTCGCCCCAGATCATGCGCCCGTGGTCGGGGCGCACGTAGCCGTCGAAGCCGTTGTCCGCGAGCGCGCGCACGATGCCGTAGATGTTGAGACTGCCCGATTGGTGCGACGACTCGTAAAAATCGGTGTCGCTCACGAACTGCAAGTTGCGTATGTGCGCGAAATGTATGCGGTCGGTAAACCGCGCGGCGATTGCGGCGACATCGTTCTGCGGATTCGCGCCGAGCGACCCCGTGCAGAGCGTCAACCCGTTGTACGGACTGTCATGCAGCGCGAGGAACCGCGCGATGCTGTCCGCGTCGTTCACCAGTCGCGGCAGTCCGAAGATTTTCGTCGGCGGGTCGTCGGGGTGAATCGCCATTTTTATGTCGTACCGCTCGGCATACGGGATCACCGCGTCGAGGAAATACTCAGCGTTCGCAACGTATTGCGCGTCAGTCATGTCGGCGTACCGCGCAATCGTGTCCGTGATGTACAGCAGACGCTCAGGCTCCCAACCGGGCAGGGCGACACCGCCGCTGTCCTCGGCGTAACGCGCCGCGAGCAACTCAGGCGTGGTGTTCTCGATGAAATCTCGCGAGAACATCATCGTTTTTGAGCCGTCGGGCAGGTCGAAATACAGGTGACTACGCACCCAGTCGAGCACGGGCATAAAGTTGTAGCACACGGCTTTTATGCCGAATTCGTGCAGGTTTCTCAGCGTTTTTATGTAGTTCTCAATCTTCTCGTCGCGCTCTGGCGCGCCGAGCTTTATACTCTCATGCACGTTGACGCTCTCGATGACCTCGCACGTAAGCCCCGCCGAGCGCACAGTGTCGCGCATGTGCCGAATCCGCGCGATTGACCAAACATCGCCCGCGGGAATGTCGAGCAAACTCGTCACAACACCCGAAATATTAGGAATTTGCGCGATATACCGCAGCGGTACCGCATCATCATGCTCGCCGAACCACCGAAACGTCATTTTCATGAATCGTTACCCCACTTGATTTCTGAATTGAATACTGAATAACGCGGTCGGATTGCGCGAATCCGACCGACTTGTACAGCCCGATTGCCGCCGCGTTTGAGAATCCCGTACTCACGCAAACGTACTCGAACCCGCGCTGTTTGAGTTGCGATAACCCCTGTGATATCAACGCTTTTGTGACACCGCGCCGACGATACCGCTCCTCGCACACGACAAATTCGAGCAGCGCGGTGCGCGTCTCATCGTCCGTGAGGAACATCACATGCGCCGCAACATCGCCGTCCACACGCGCCACCAAATCCACCGCGTTATAATACGGTGAACGCATGAACGCGCGGTACAACGCCGTGTTGCGCGCATCTGTCCCGACACCGATTGCCGCTACGCGCTCCGCATCGTCGTCCGTAACGGCGCGAATATCCGTCTCACCGATATCGCGGTCGACATGTCCCGCGAGATTACACACGAGACATATGCGGCTCGTTCCGAGCTCTCGAAAACCCTGACGGCGCAATGCCGCCGACTGCCGCGTGTCACTCTCCGTGACCTCGGCGACGATTTTTCCGCTCAACTCACGCGTTATGCGCGCGATAACACCGCCGAGCCGCACACCGCTGTGCGGCAACACGCGGAACATGAACAATCCGTCGTCCGCTTCTAACTGCGCGTACCCGACGACACCTTGCCGCGTCTCGATTACGCGCCCGTACTCGAACACGTCGTCCGCACCGTCGCCGAACAAATACCGATTGTACACCAATCCGCACGGGTGGTAGTGCCACCGTTGCGGCGCGCGCCGAACAAGCTCGCGTTCAACGTCGAGCATGGCGAGAAAATCGCGCTCATCTGTGAGCCGCAATACGCGCGTCATGACCGCGTGACCGCCCACACGTCGTTGCGCCGCTTGCCGTCCTGCGCCGTCACATCGCTCGGAATTGTCCAACCGTCGGCGATCAGCCACTCTCGCAACAGCGGTTGTTTCGACTGCGGTTGCAACACGAGCGTCGTCACCGATTCACGGAGCCACGGCGCGCGCTCCAATATGCCGATGATCGTCTCGCCGCCCATGCCCGCGATAACAACGCAATCGAGCTTGCCGCGCAACGCGTCGGGTATGCCGTCACACAGATGAAAGTCGATCAGACCGTCCGCGCTGTACCGCGCCGCGTTCTGCCGCGCTTTTTCGAGCGGAGCGGCGGCGATATCAGACGCTGCAACGCGTTCTCCGCGTAGCGCGAGTGCGATCGCTATGTAGCCGTGGTCTGTGCCGACGTCCAAAATGCGAACGCCAAGCGGCACCCGCGCGAGTATATCCGCGAGCCTGCCGCTTGACGTCAGATTATTTAGGCGCGAGTTATTGCGGTGCAGAATTACTCCTTCGAGACTCCGACACGCGCGTTGAGTGCTTCCACGAACTCGTCGACATCGACATCGTGGACTTCGCACGCTTCGGCGACCGTCTCGTCCGAGGACATTGCGCATCCGAGGCAGTGCATGCCGATCGAGATGAACAGCGGCGCGGTCTCGGGAGCCTCTTCGAGGATGCTGGCGATGACGGTTTCCTTGGAAATTACAAACATGGTTATTACCCCCTTGATTTTGATTAATTGTATCACATTTCGCTGCCGTATGCAAGTTATTTTTACACGAAAATTCAGCATTATCAAACGCACCAATAAATACCTGTTTTTGCGGCGTTCCCGCGTCGAATAATATACGCATAATTATGTAGGAGTGCAACATGAAACGCTTACGATTTCCCGCGATACTGCTCGCCCTCGCGACCCTGTTCTCCGTCCCGCCCGTCCGCGCGTACGACAGTCTGACGTACCTTTACGGCAGCAGCACGTCTGTCTATCTCTCGCGCATGGCAAAAACGTGCGACTCCGTGAACATCGTCTCGCCCGACTACTTCGAGACTACCGCGTCGGGCGCGGTGATCTTCACAAAAACCCCCGATCCGCTGCTGATATCAATGATGCACACGAACGGTGTCACGGTCACGCCGTTCGTGTCGAACCACTGGAACCGCGCGCAGGGACGCGCGATGCTGAAAAATCCGTCCGCCGCCGTCACGTTTCTCGTCAACGCCGTGAAAACTTACGGATTGGACGGACTGGATATCGACATTCAGAATATCAACCACGACGACCGCGCCGACTTCACGGCGTTCATCGCGATGCTCAGAAACGCGCTGCCGACGGGCAAGACGCTGACCGTCTGCGTCGCCGCGAACCCATACCGCACGAACGTCGGTTGGCAGGGCGGATACGATTACGGCGCGCTCGCTCAATACTGCGACCACGTGTTCATGATGACGTATGACGAGAGTTACGAGGGCTCCTCGGCGGGTCCCGTGTGCAGCATGTGGTTCATCGAGGAGTCCGTGAAATACGGTTTGGAACACGTGCCGAAGGAAAAACTCATGCTCGGCATACCGTTTTACGGGCGGTACTGGGCGCGGTCGACGAACAAAAAGGATGGTTTCGCGTGGACAATCGCGGATATCGAGTGGCTCATCGCGGCGACGAACGCGACGGTGACGTACGACGAGCAAAAAGCCTGTGCGCGCGCCACAATCGTTGTGCCGCAAGGCTCAAACCTGAAAACGTGGGGCGGAAGCAGTATCTCGCCCGACACGTACGACGTGTGGTTCGACAACGCGCAGTCGTTCGAGCAAAAACTCGCGCTCGTGCGGAAGTACGATATAAAAGGCGTCGGCACGTGGGCGTTGGGGCAGGAGCCGAGTTACATGTGGGAGAATTTCTCCGCGTGGCTGAACGGTCTGCCGTTCAACGACATCAAAAACCACTGGGCGCAGAGCTATATCATCAACCTCGCCGCTGAAAATCTCATAACGGGGCGCACCGCGACGACATTCGCGCCCGACGGCACCCTGACCCGTGCCGAGGCTGCGACGTTGCTGTGCCGCATCGCGAATCTCGCGCCGCAGAACGGCACCGCCGCGTTCACCGACACGGGCAGTCACTGGGCGAACGGATATATCGCGGCGGCGAAGTCTGCGGAACTCATCTCAGGTTTCTCGAACGGCACATTTCTGCCCGACGCACCCGTGACGCGCGAGCAGTTCGCGGTCATGGCGGAGCGGTACACGAGCATGTCGGACGCTGTGAACCTCATCGATTCGCCGTTCTCCGACGTGTCAAAGTCGCTGAATCCGTGGTCGAACGATGCGATTCTCATTCTCGCGGCGTCGGGTGTGCTGAGCGGGTACAACGACGGCACATTCCGTCCGCACAACACGATCACGCGCGGTGAGACGGCGAAACTCGTCACGGTGTTACGCACACTGCCGACGCGGTTCGTCGACGGACAGATTCTGCCGTCAGACGACGACGCGCCGCACATGGAACCGCGATAGACGCACAGCAAAAGGACGGACATTGCGTCCGTCCTTACATATTGATTCGGTTATTTTTTCACCGACAACTGCGGTTGTTTTCCTCCGACGTGTACAATCGCTGTCCAACGCGTCGTGCGCTTGAACACGGAGATGACGTTCAGCGGGAACCACGTGAGCATGTAAATGGGGAAGAGCAGACACCCTTTGACCATGCCGCGATTGCGGTAGCCGCGGATAAACATCAGAGCGAGCGTACCCGCGACGATGCCCGCGTACGTCGTCGCGAGTTGCAGCAGTATGCGCTCGGGCGAACCGTTCATCACGTGCTGCAAAAAACTCATCGTGATCGGTATGACCGCGAACGCCTGCGCGAACGGCGCGACGAGTGCCATGAACATGTCGAACGACAGCAACGACGCGCGCCCGTGAACCACATTCGCGAACAACCGCCCGATGTACATCGAACCCGTGTGCATGACCCCGCTCGCCCAACGGCGGCGTTGACGTATTGAGACGGCGAACGAGTTCGGCTGTTCGTCGTACGTGATCGCGGTCGGCACCCAGTGGACGCGCACGCCTTCAAGCGAGCATTTCGCGCCGAATTCGGTGTCCTCGCATATCGAGGTCGTGTTCCACCCGCCGAAATGCAACAGCAGGTCACGGTGAACCGCAAAGCCCGTGCCGACGACTTTCGCCGACATCTTGACGACACTGCGCGACGTGTTAAACAGCCACCCCGAGAACTCAAACCAGATCGCGTAACACCCCGCAGTCGCTGACTCGTAAGGGTTTTTCGCGAGTTGGCGACCCTTGCAGGCGAGTGCGCCGCCCTGCATCGACTTGTCAATCTCGCGCAGAAACGCGGGGTCGACGACGTTGTCCGCGTCGAACAGCACGAACGCGTCGTAGTCGCTCTCGCGCGTCAAACGCCCGAGTATGTCGTGCAGTACGTCGCCCTTGTTGCGCACGGTGACGGACGGGTGCATAATCTTCGCGCCCGCTGTGAGCGCGGCGGTCTCGGTGTCATCGGTGCAGTTGTTCGGAACCGCTATGATGTCGAACAGCTCCGACGGGTAATCCTGCTTATGTAGGCTGTCAATCAACTGCGCGATGACGTTTTCCTCGTTCCGCGCGGCGATGACGACGGCGAACTTCGTGCGCGGCGTACACTCTTTCCGCACCGCGCGTCGGCGGCGCAAGCGTCTGAAAATCGGCAGCGCGCCGACCGCAAACACCAGTGACAGCGAGAAATACATCGTGAATATTTTTACAAGCGTGCTGAGAAATGTGGAAATATCCGACATTGAGAGCATTGTTTGCGCACCTTTCAACAGCGGGCGCAGAGTATGCGTCGCCCACTGATGATATTACTATAACACGAAATATGGTGTTTGTAAAGTTAAATTTGCATGTAAATATGGTTAATCGGGCTAATTGTTGAGAAATTTTTTGACGCGCGACTTGTACGCCTCGACCCCTGGCTGATCGAACGGGTCAACCCCGCGCAAAAAGCACGAATACGCGCACACCGTCTCGAAAAAGTATATCGCGGCACCGAGCCCGCGCGCGTCGAGCGTCGGCACGGACAGTTGCGCGACGGGTACTCCCCCGTCGACATGCGCTTCTACGACGGCGCGGCGCACGAGGTCGTTTATCTCGTTCAGTCCGCGCCCCGCGAGCGTCGGCAACCCGTCGTCGTATACGGGCGCGGGTACACTCGCGTCGTTTTGCGCCGTATCGAACGACAGCACCGTCTCGAACAGGTCGCGCCGCCCGTCCTGAACGTACTGCCCCATTGAGTGCAGATCGCCCGAGTACGAGACCGTCGCGGGCAATATGCCGCCACCCTGCTTGCCCTCGCTCTCCCCGAACAGTTGCCGCCACCACGCGCCGAACCGCTCTAATTGCGGCTCGAACGACGCGAACAGTTCCGTGCGGAACCCCGTGTCGTACAGCGCGTTGCGCGTCG
>JAISJJ010000025.1 GCA_031261585.1 Oscillospiraceae bacterium | reverse complement strand
CGTTCTCGCGTCTCACGGAAGCGAGAAGGGCGCGGTGCGTTCCCTCCAACGAGCTTTGGTTACTTTCTCTCGACAGAAAGTAACGCCGCGCGGCGAGCGCGGACAGCGTTGCGAAACGCAGAGCATCGAAAACCGACCTCGTGACGATCTTCGAGGCGTGCGGCGAGCGCGGACAGCGTTGCGAAACGCAGAGCATAGCCCGCGATGGAATCGCGCGCAACATCGAAAATGGCGGGTAGACCCCGCCCCTACGAGGACGAGAACGTCGAATCAATATCAAGGGGATTCTTCGCAGGCTCAGAATGACAGGTGTGGGCAAAGGTATGCGCGTGAGATTCTTCGCTTCGCTCTGAATGACGGGGGAAAGCAAAGGGGCGATGCGGACATCGCCCCCACGGATACGCGAGTGTTACAGGGACATCACCCCCTGCGCAACAGTGCTATATTTTGCCATTGTAAAGGTACCTCACATTTATTTGCATTACCCTATTGACATTTGATAAATTTGCGTTTATAATACTCGCAATAGGAAAAAGAGGGATTTGATCTGTTGCGTATTTTCGGCGATTTTACATACGCTCGGCGCGGTCGCGAGAGCTTGCTCGGCGGCGGCGTCTTTTTGGCGTGTGACAAAACACTGGTGACAGACTACCGTTCCCCGCAGAAAGGACACAGCCTATGAAGATTATTCTAAAGTACTTCAAGCCCTTCGTGTTCATGGCGATTCTGTCGATAGCTCTGCTGTTTGCGCAGAATATCGCGGACTTGTATTTGCCGAACTACATGAGCCAGATGGTGGACACGGGCATCATGCGCGGAGGTGTCGACGACGAAGTTCCGCGCGCGTTGGCGGACGACGCGTATGATCTGATCACGCGCTTCATGTCCGATGCGCAGGCGCAATCATTCAGAGACACCTACGACCATGTCGAACTCGGACGGCAGATCGCTTTCGCCGACAAAAACGACGAGAGCGACTTCCCGTTGCTCGGCAAAGACGTCGCGGGTTACATTCTGAAAGACAACGCCTCGACGAAGAACGCGGGCTTGTATTACGCCGACGCCGCGTACCGTCTTTCGTCGATAGTGCATATCTCGCCGACGATCAACGCGTGGTTCAAGACGAATATTCTCGACCCGTGGCTCGCGGCGGACAGCTCGCACAGCGTGACAGACCCCGACGCGCCGCTGCTCGACATTCTGAAAGTCCCCTCCGACGTGCTGTACGGTGCCGCGTTCCTCGCGGAGCTTGACGCTGCCGATACCACGCCGCCGCCCTCCAACGCGCCCGTACCTGAGGGTACATACGTGCCGTCCGAGATGGATAAGTTCGGTATCGGCACGACGTTCACGCGCCTGTTTTACAGTGAGCTGAACCCCGACGCGCTGAAACTCGCCGACTCGCTGCAATCGCGCTCGATCCTGAGCATCGGCTTCGTGATGCTCGCGATCACCGTTGCCGTGATCTTGGTGACGGTGCTGAACGGCTTCCTCAGCTCGCGCATATCGACGGGAATCGGACGCAACCTGCGCCGCGACGTGTTCAAAAAGGTGCAGACGTTCTCGCCGTCGGAGTTCGACAAATTCAGCACGGCTACGCTGATAACGCGCTCAACCTCGGACGTTCAGGGCGTGCAGCAGGTCGCGATGATGTCGCTGCGCATGATACTGTCCGCGCCTATCATGGGTATCGGCGGCATCATCATGGCGTTGCGGCTGAACCCGGGCATGAGCTGGATCGTCGTCGTCGGCGTCGTCCTGCTCGTGATCATTCAGATTTTCATCTTCTCGAAGATTATGCCGAAATTCCGTATTCGCCAGAAATTGACCGACAAGTTGAACCTCGTCGCGCGTGAGACGCTGACAGGTATGATGGTTATCCGCGCGTTCGGCAACGAAAAACGCGAGGAAGCGCGCTTCGAGGCGGCTAACAACGATATCCGCAAGACGAACCGCTATATTCAGGTCGTCATGGCGATACAGAACCCGATCGTGCAGTTCCTCATGGGCATAACAACGCTGACCGTGTACCTGTTCGGTGCGCGCGCCGTTGACCACGGCTCGTTGCAGGTCGGTCAGATGATGGCGTACATGCAGTACGTCATGCAGATCATGCAGTCGTTCATGATGATCTCGATGATGTTCATCATGATTCCGCAGGCACTCGTGTCCGCGAATCGTTTGAAAGACGTGCTGGATACGAACTCGCTGATCGCCGACAAGCCGCAGGAGCAACTCAAAAGCCTGCGCGGTCGCGCACACGGCGACATCGCTTTCAACAACGTCAGCTTCAAGTATCAGGACGCGGAGGCTTCCGTGCTGCAAAATATCACGTTCACGGCTAAGGCGGGTGAGACGACGGCGTTTATCGGGTCGACAGGCTCGGGCAAATCCACGCTCATCAACCTCATACCGCGCTTCTACGACGTGACGGAGGGCAATATCACGCTCGACGGCGTGGACCTGCGTGACCTGAGTATCAAGGAACTGCGCGACAACCTCGGCTACGTGCCGCAGAAGGGTCTGCTGTTCTCGGGCAGCGTCGGCACGAACCTCAGCTACGGCAAAGAGGACGCGACACCCGAGGAATTTCGCGAGGCGTTGCAGGTCGCACAGGCGGAGGAGTTCGTGTACTCGAACAAAGAGGGTATCGACACCGAGATAGCACAGGGCGGCGACAACGTATCAGGCGGACAGAAGCAGCGTCTCTCGATAGCGCGCGCGCTCGTGAAAAATCCGCCCGTGTACATTTTCGACGACTCATTCTCCGCGCTCGACTTCAAAACCGACGCGGCGTTGCGCCGCGCGCTGAAAGAGCGCACGGGCAATGCCACGACACTCGTCGTCGCACAGCGTATCAGCACGATTATGACGGCGCACCAGATCATCGTACTCGACGAGGGCAAGATCATCGGGCGCGGCACACACCGTGAGCTGCTCGAAACGTGCGAAGCGTACCGTGAGATTGCGGAAAGTCAACTCTCAAAGGAGGAATTAGCGTGAGCGAACACGAAAACGAGAACAAAATAGCCCCCGTACAGCAGCGTCAGCCGCAACCGCGGCGCGGCGGTCCCGGCGGCGGCGGTCCGATGGGCGCGATGATGAACGGCGAGAAGCCGAAAGACCTCAAAGGCAGCATCAAAAAGCTGCTGAGCATCGTAGCACCGTTCAAGTTCCGCATCATATTCGTCATCGCGCTGTCACTCGCGGCGACCGTCATGGCGCAGTTTGTGCCGCGGATTACGATGCGAATCACCAACGAACTCGTGCGCGCGATTGAGACGCGCAAAATCGACTACGCGTCGGCGGCGGCTCAGATCGACTACCGCCTGATAAACCAGACATTGCTCCTGATGCTCGGATTTTACATACTCAGTGTGGCGTTCGCGTATTTTCAGGGTGTCACGTCGACGCATATCACGACGACAATCGCCTACGATATGCGCAACCGCATCATCAAGAAGATTGACACACTGCCCGTCGGCTTCCTGCACAGCATGTCGCACGGCGAGGTCATGAGCCGCATCACGAACGATGTCGACACCCTGTCGCAGACGCTGACGCAGAGCTTCACGCAGATCGTCACGACGACTGTGACGCTCCTGCTCGTGCTCGTGCTGATGATTTCGATGAGCTGGAAACTCACGCTTATCGCGCTGCTGATGATCCCGGGTTCCGCGCTTGTGACGCTGTTCATGGTGAAAGTCTCGCAGAAATACTTCCGCAAACAGCAAAAACTGCTCGGCACCGTGAACGGTGTCGTCGAGGAGATTTTGAGCGGACACACGGTCGTCAAGGCGTTCAACGCCGAGGAGCGCGTCACGCGCGAGTTCGACGAGCAGAACAACGACCTGTACAACACCGCGTGGAAAGCGCAGTTCCTCACGGGCTTCATGATGCCGCTGATGAACTTTATCGGCAACCTCGGTTACGTCGCCGTTTGTCTCGTCGGCGCGACGATGGTCACGCACGGCACCGACGGCATGACGGTCGGCGCGATTCAGGCGTTTATCCAGTACATTCGCAGTTTCACACAGCCGATCACGCAGCTCGCGCAGATTTCGAGCCAGTTGCAGTCGACCGCCGCCGCCGCCGAGCGCGTGTTCGCGTTCCTCGACGAGCCTGACGAGGTCGACGCCGAGACGCTGTACACCACCGAGAAAGACCCGATCGTCGGCAACGTGACGTTCGAGCATGTCAAGTTCGCGTATGACTTCGTGGCAAAGGACGACGACGACGAGGGCGGCGACGCGATGTTCGAGAAGATGCGCGCCGAGATGGAAGCGAAGATGGCGAAAAAGGGCAAGAAACCGCCGCAAATGCCCGATTTCCCGGGCAAGAAAGACGTGAAGAAACTCGGCGGCGAGGACGAGGAAGAGAAAGCCCCGAAAAAGAAAAAGAGCGGCGAGATCGTCATCCACGACTTCTCCGCGAACGTCAAGGCGGGTCAAAAAGTCGCGATTGTCGGTCCCACGGGCGCGGGCAAGACGACGATGGTCAAGCTGCTCATGCGTTTCCACGACCTCACCGACGGCGCGATCCTCGTCGACGGGCGCAACATCGCGAACTACGCGCGTCTCGACCTGCGCTCCCAGTTCGGCATGGTCTTGCAGGACACGTGGCTGTACAACGGCACGATCATGGAGAATATCCGCTACGGTCGCCCCGACGCGACGGACGAGGAGGTCATTCGCGCCGCGAAAGCAGCGCAGGTCGACCACTTCGTGCGCACGCTGCCCGAGAGCTACGACATGATGCTCAACGAGGAGACGACGAACATCTCGCAGGGTCAAAAACAGCTCCTGACGATAGCCCGCGCGATTCTCGCCGACGCGAAGATTCTGATTCTCGACGAGGCGACCTCGTCCGTCGATACGCGCACCGAGATTCTGATACAGCGCGCCATGGACAATCTGCTCGAAGGGCGCACAAGTTTCATCATCGCGCACCGCCTGTCCACGATACGCAACGCCGACCTGATCCTCTGCATGAAGGACGGCGACATCGTGGAACAGGGCAACCACGAGGAACTCATGGCACTCGGCGGCTTCTACGCGAACCTCTACAACTCGCAGTTCGAGCGAGCAAGCTGACGGCAATTAACAGTTAACAATTAACAATTAACAGTTAAGGACGGGAGTTACGGTGTAGCCGCAACTCCCGTCCTTTTAGCTGTCATTCTGAGCGAAGCGAAGAATCCCCTCAATTACCGATTCATCTTGCGGCTAAGCAGGGACGGACGCCCCTGTCCGTCCTTGTATGGGTTTCTGCGTAATTCCGCAAGGACGGACGGGGGCATCCGTCCCTACGATAACGTGTTGCGGGACAAATACGGTGCGCGTCACGTTGTTATTTCGCAAATGTGTCGCGGTCTGTGTAGGGGCGACCCTGCGTGGTCGCCCTGTTGGGGGTTGCGGAAACTAAAAATAAAGGACGGGAGTTGCGGTTAGACCGCAACTCCCGTCCTCGTTGTTAACTGTTAACTGTTAGTTGTTATTTCTGCTTCGCTACCCACTCTGCGCCGTACTTGTTCATCTCGTCTACCGCGATGACCTCGTTCTTTTCGTACAGGCAGTTGATGCTGCCGATACACGGCAGGAAGTGACCGCCGGGGGCGTACGTGTCGATTGCGCGGCGAACCTCTGCGCGAATCTCCTCCTCCGACGCGTCGGGGTTGTCGACGATAGCGGATTCAAGACCGCCCATGAGCAGCAGGTCGAGACCCTTCTCGTCGAGCTGTTTCTGGATCAGCACGATGTCGTTCGTCGGGAGCGCGCCCTGCCACATGTCGACGCTCATCTCCGCAAATTCCCACGCGAACGGCGTGATGTAGCAGTCACAGTGGTGCTGGACGAGAACGCCGCGGCTGTGCGCGTAGTCGTACAGCTTCTTGTAGCGCGGTTTGAGCATCGTCTGGAAAATCTTCGGCGAGAAGAACAGTTTTTCCTTTGCGCCGAGATCGTCGTGGCTGTGGATGATGTCGATGTCGAGGTTGTCGATGATCTGCTTGAGGACTTCGAGTTTCCAGTCGGTGTACGCGTCGAAGAACTCCTCAACCTCGTCCGCATTGACGATCAAGTCCTCCATGACGAACTCGAACGCGCGCAGACTGTGCAGACGCTCGAACAGACCGCGGAACGTCGGCACCATGACGAGCAGACCCTTGTCGTGCGCCGCCTTGACCTGAGCCTGCGCGTACGACCAGTCGAGGTCCTTCGGAATCTCGGGGAATTTCACGTAGTCGCGCCAATGCTCCATGTCCTGAATGACCTGATTCTGCGCGTCCGTCATCGGAATGATACCGGGGTCCTCACCGACGATGTAGCGGTGCGTCACGCCCCAGAGGTCCTGATAACGCTCGCCCGAGAATTGCAGGATATCCCAGTTTGTGATCGGATCGATGACCGCGTGGAACAGCAGCTCCGCGCCGCCGGGTCCGAAAACGACCTCCTGCGGGTACGGCTCGAACGCGTGACCCATGTACTGTGTGGGTTTTTCGTTGTGAATCAGGCTCAGCAGTACGTCTTTATTGGACATTTAAGTAACTCCTTTGAAGTAAAATTTTTGATGGTATTATCACCGTTTTTTGTGTAATCAGTATATCATTTCATGCGGTGCGTTGTCAAGCGGTTTTTGCTATTTCGATGGTGAGATAAGCGGTTTTGACAATGCCGAATGATGATAAATTACCAAGAACGGGCGGTACACGAACCGCGTCCACAGCTTGATGAACAAAAACACGAGTGCCGCGAAGATGCCGACGAACAGTCCGAACCCGACCATGTCCTTCCACCCCAACACGTTTACCGTGGACGTGCCGAACATACCAACTACGGTTTTCGTCTTGCCGCCGCCGCACATATCGTGTACAATCTTGTACATAAACGTCCCCGCCGTCGGGTACTTTGTTTTCAGCGACGTGATGAATTTGGTGTACACGGGAACGAGGTACACGTGCGATATGTACATCGCGAGTGAGATGTGTCCGATCTTCGTCCAAATCTTGCCCAGCGGCTTCCAGTTCAGGAATCGCGACAGCGCGGTGACGTTCATAAACGACAGCAGAATGATGAGCATGATGTAGAGAAGCCGACGCGTGTTGTCGAAGCCTGTGGGCTGCCCGATCGTCAGCGCGAAGAATCGGTAGATCGCGTACAGCTCGACAATCGACAGCACGACGCACCACAGCCGCGAAAAACTCTTTTTCGAGACTTTCTCGTAGATCAGGTACATCGACACACCGAAACTCATCTCCGCGAACGCTTTCACCATGCCCGACGTGCTGACACCGACGAGCGAACCGAAGTCGAGCGGGTTGTACGACGCCATGCCGCCGAACATGCCGGCGGTGGAGTTTTTCATGACCGTCAGCGCGAAGAACGTATACCCGATCACGCCGATCAGCGGCGCGAGCCAGCGAATCCCCTGCGGGAATCGGTTGATGAGGAACGTGTAGAAATAGCCGACGATGATCAGCGCGGTCAAGAACCACAGCGACACGTTCGTCGCGAAGATCATCTGCCCGTCGCCGATGCCGCCGAACGGTGTGCCGACCATGAACAGCAGCTCCCACTCGGAGTTCAGCAGCGATTTCAGCTTGAACAGGAAGTTGTTCGGCTGTGTCGGCGCGCCGAAGCCGACGGACGGAGCCGCGATAAAGAACGCCCAGACTACGACGATGATGAGCATGACGGGCAGTATCGCCTTGACCTTTTTGTGCACAAAATCGACGGCGTAGCCGTGCGCCTGTTTCGTCGTCATCGGCGCGTCGAGCTTGCCCGCACGGCGGTACGCGCTCATCGCCAGCGTAAAGCCCGCGAGAATGAAGAAGAACTCGACGGCGGACGAACCCGACGTGAATACCGTCTGCCCGAATATTGTCTGCCCGCTCGCGGCAGCCATGAACTCCATGTGGTACCACATGACGAGCAACGTGAATGCAATGCGCCAGAACTCGATGGACGTTACCCGCGCGGGTTTGGCGAGCGCGAGTGCTGATGTTTCGGTGGACATGAAATAAACCTCCGATGTATGTTGTGTTTTCACAAATTTCGCTATCGCAAGTGCGGTTCTGTTCGTCATTATACACTATCTCGCGCCATACTGCAACAATAATTACAAATATTTCGCGAGAATTTTGAAGAATCTTTATCGTGGTGCCTGACGAAAGGGCGAAAGGTACCACGCAATGCGCGCTCGGTCATGTGGTGCGCGGGTGAATAGGTGCGGACAAAATGCGTTGACGGATTGGTTATGCGCGAGCCTGTTGTAGTTGGGGTCGGTCTTGACCGACCCGCTTCTGCGTCACGCGGACAACGGGCGGGTAAACACGCCCCTACGCCCAAACCAAGACGTGCGCTGTCATTCTGAGCAAAGCGAAGAATCCCCCGACTAATGCGCATTTGTAAGGGGATTCTTCGCTTCGCTCAGAATGACAGGAAATTCACGTAGGGGCGTGTCAACCCGCCCTTTCGCGTTCATTCGTCACTCGGACAACGGGCGGGTCAAGACCCGCCCCTACGACGACGCGAATCTGCAATTACGGTATCGCTTATTTTCAACGCGACATGTCCACGCCGCGCGACACGGCTACCGCACTTAATTTTCGCAAACCTAAAACCCCCGTCATTGCGAGCCGCGCGAAGCAATCCAGAACTCCGCAACCTCGTCCAAATTCGCGTTTTACGAGGGTTTGGACGGGGAAACGGGGGACTGGATTGCTTCGCGCGGCTCGCAATGACGAGGGTTGGAACGCGGAAAAAATTAAATGCGGAAACCGCGCCCACGCGAATTTTCCGCTTGACACATCACTGCGTTTGTGGTATCATTGTTCTCGCGCGTGAGTGGTGGAATTGGTAGACTCGCTAGATTCAGGTTCTAGTGTCCAATATGGACGTGGGGGTTCAAGTCCCCCCTCGCGCACCATCAAAGCCTTGCAAACACAATGTTTGCAAGGCTTTTACCTTTTGCCCGCCCCACACGCGCCCCACCCACACCCACGCAACCCACACATTCCGCGATACTGCACCGCGCGCCGCGCGTTGCCGATCATTCAACCACATTTCATGTTGCCGAAACCGATCGCCGAAAAATGTTGCAAAAAATGCTGCAAAATGAAAAAATATGTTGAACTTTAACACAACATGTGGTATAATAAGAATGCTGAATTGTATCTGATTGCAATATTTTTGTAATATATATCCGTGAGGTACTGTATGAAACATTTTAGTAGGTTTATGGCGGCTATCTTATGCGTGGTTATGGTGTTCACGCTGCTGCCCTTGCCGAATGTCAAAGCTGCGCGCGCCACAAGGGAGAACGCGGTGCTGTTCTCGGTGGAGAGCCGACTTGTCGGCGGCGTACCGAAGTATTTCTTAGCCGTGGACGACGTTTATGACGGCATGACGTACAAGTCGTTCTCCATAACCTACCCCAAGGAACTGGACATCGTGGTTCCTCAAACGGTTACGGACGCGTGGAAATCGTCGAACGACGCAGATAACGACGCGCCCGATAAGACTACAATCACGTGGTCTTTCATGGTAAAGACGCCTTCCGATACAAAAGACGCGGCGACGCTCAAAGCTCACATCGCAAGCATCACGTTTGGGCTGGCGACGGCGAATGTGTTCCCGCCCGCCGAATCGAAGATCACGATTACAGCGAGTGAGGACCTTGTCACACAGTTTGTCGACGAGCGCGGCTACATACATTATTATGAATTTGTGTCGTCAAGCGGTATAACGTGGAGTAACGCGTATAACGCTGCGAAGCAGAAATATATGACAGACCCGCGTTATCCCGACGAGAAGCTGCAAGGGTATCTCGCCACGATAACGAGCCAAGCCGAGCACAATAAGATATATCTCGACATCGCGATACAACCCGGTTGGCTCGGCGGGACGGAACTGGTCAAATCATCAGACAAATCGAAGATTCAGGACGTGGGCTCGATAAATATAGGCGACTACACCATCGTCGACGGAGCCGCTAACCCCCCGTATTATTATTCCGAGTGGTACTGGCTGGACGGTCCCGAGGCGTGGACGACATATAACGCGGCGACGGGAGCCGTCACATATTACGCGAAAGGCACGCAGGGGACATCACCGCTGGTCTTTTACAAATCGTCCAAGTACATAGATGAAACGACCGATGCCGCAAGCAGACCGAACGGTATCTATTCAAACTTTAACAATCCAACCAATACCGCGCTAATTGGCCATCCCGGCGGCGATAATGTAAGCGGGTATCAGCCCGACAGTGCCGGTGGGGAAAATGTCTTGCAGTTCCATTTCAATAACGGTCTCTATGGTGGCGAGTGCGACCTTTGGAACGATTTGTCCAACGGTTACGGCGGTAACGCGGGGTACTACGTCGAATACGGCGGTTACCCGGGCGACCCGCACGTGTCCGATAACAATTTTATCGGCGTATCCGTCAGCGAGGTTGACGTTGTGCTGCCGATACACGTCGAGTACCGCTCGGTGGTCGTGGAGGGCGACGGCTTTCGCCGCATGACCTCTGTCGGCATATCGCGCGACACGAAACTGAGCGACGGCGTTATCGGCATGACGTACAAGACAGTGAAAAACATGGCTCCGATAACGGGCTTCACGCCGCTCGGCTACGAGTTTGAGGGTTTGGACGAGGACCGCGAGAAGCTGAGCGTCGTGGACGCGGACGGCAACATCGCGGGCGTGTTCAGCGACGAGGTGCAGAAAATCATATTCCTGTACCAGCCCGACATCTACACCGTGACGTTTGACGCGAACTTCGTCGGCGCGACGAACGCGAATGTCTCACCGCAGACGATGCCCGTACTGTACGACACGCCCTACGGTCCGCTCGGCACCGCGACACGCCAAGGCTACACGTTCAACGGCAAGTGGTACACGGGCGCAACAGACGGCTCGGAGGTCACGGCGACCACAGTAGTCACCGCGACGGGTCCGCACACGCTGTACGCGCGGTGGACGGAGAAAACGGGATACAGGGTAGTCTACGACATGAACGGCGCGACGAGCGCGCAGGTTCCCGCGCTGCAATCTCTCTCGTGGACGTCGAAAAACCTCACACCATTAACCGAACCGACGCGCGACGGCTACCATTTCGTCGGTTGGGACGTGTCGGACGGCGGTATTCGCCGCGGCGTGTACCCCGAGAACAGCTACGGCTTCCTCGCGTCGAACGATGAGACGATGGTACTGACGCTGCAAGCGCAGTGGCTCAAAATACCCGAATACCCCATCGTAATCTACCGCGTGAACGACTCGGACGCGGTAATCCCCGACGCGACGCTCGAATATCGGAGCGATATCGTCGACCTGCCGCAGATAATCCGCGCGGGCTATACGTTCGCGGGTTGGACGCTCGCGCACGGCAAGTCCGCAGCGTTGGGCAACGTCGTCGCGGAGGATACGGAGTTTGAGACGCTCGCCAACACCGACGAGGACTTCATAATCCTCGAAACCTCGTGGTCGGCGAAAACCTACACCGTCAATTATCACGTGGACGACGCAACGCCTGCCGTGTACGAGACGCTAACGGGTGTCACGTGGGAACAGAACGGTCTTGTCCCGCCGCCCGTCAACGGCGACCCCGAGAAAGTCGGCGAACAGCTCATGTTCTGGGCGACGGACAACGGCGACATGGTCAGCACGGGCAACACCTACGGCTCAATCGTGACCGACGACACGGTGACGACGGTTGATCTCTACGCCCAATGGACGGCGGGTCTGACCTACACCGTCCGCTACGATCTGGACGGCGGCACGGCGAACGGCAATAGCACGCTGGCGGAAAAGTACGTCACGCTGTCGCAGGCGAATCTGCTGCCGACCGAGACGATAACGCCGCCGATCGGCTACACGCAGACAGGTTGGAAAGTGTACGCCAACGGCAACAAGCTGAACGTCACGAACGCGGATACGTTCGGCGGTCTCGCGGCGAATCCGAACCTCGGTTACATCACGCTTCAAGCGCAGTACGCGCCGAAGTCGAACTTCACGGTCAAATACGACGTAAATTCACCGAGCGGCGCGGGCGCGACGGATCCCGCGTCGTATTCGGACAAAACCGCCGTAATGTGGGCGCAGAGCAACCTGATACCGAACCTCGACCCGAGAATCGCGGGTTACACGTTCGTCGGCTGGAACACGGTCGACGACGGCACGGGCATCAACGTGACAAAGGCGACACCGTACTCGCAGCTCGCGTCGAACGACACCGACCCGTATATCACGCTGTACGCGCAGTGGACGGACAAAGCCTTCACCGTAAAATACGACGTGAACGGCGGTCCGACGCAGATTGCCAACAAAGCGTTGGATAACGCGGACGATATCGTCGAGCTGCCGACACCCGCAAACCGTATCGGCTACAACTTCTCCCGCTGGACGTTAAAGGACAACGGAAACTACGTCGGCACGGGCGCGACCGTCGCGGCGAACACGAAATTCTCCACAATCGCGTTCTCGGGCGCGACGTTCATTGAGTTGCAGGCGCAGTGGACTGTCAAGACGGGTTATACCGTCGATTACGACCTCGGCTATGTCGGCGCGCCCGCGCCGCCGACCTCGCTCGAAAATCTGACGTGGAACGACACGAAGCTGCTGCCCGCCGCAAATCCGACGCGCACGGGCTACAACTTCCTCGGTTGGACGTACGGCGGCAACACGTATGCCTCGTCCGTCGACCCGTATTCAAAGCTCGCGGGGAACGACGACAACACCGCAAATCACGTCCTGCTTACGGCGCAGTGGGAACCGGGCAGCTTCATCGTGTACTACGACTACAACGGCGGTAACGGCACGGTGACGTCGAAAACAGGCATCGCGCTCGGCGACACCAATCTGCTGCCGAGTACGGCACCGACGCGCCCCGGCTACACCGCCTTGGGCTGGAACGTCTCCTCGAACGGCGCAGGCACAAACGTGCAGAACACCGCGACCTACGGTTCACTCGCGTACACGGGCGCGACGTTCATCACGTTGCAAGCGCAGTGGGGCGCGAAGAGTTTCACCGTCGATTATAACTCAAACGGCGGTGTCGGGACAAACCCGCAGTTGACAGGTGTTTTCTGGGACAGCTCAAACCTCATTCCCGTACCCGCGCAGAACCCGACAAAGATCGGCTACACGTTCACGGGTTGGAAGCGCGCGAAAATCGACAACAACGATGTCGCACTCAGCGACTATGTGACCACCGCCACGCGGTACAGCGCGATTGCGGACGCGAGCGGCGCGGCGTCGGGTGTCACCCTGTTCGCGCAGTGGTCGGAGCGCGGCGACTTCGTGGTCAAGTACGACACGAGCGGCTATACGGCGAGCGACCCGACGGCGGTTGCCGACAGACAGGTCGCGTGGTCGGCGGCAAACCTCATCCCGAACGTGACCTTTACGAACCGCCCGTCGGGCAAGCAACCCAAGTGGGTGCTGTCCAAAATCGGCAACACCGCCGCGAGCGGCGCGGACGTCCTGTCAACGGATAAGTACAACGAACTGACGGGCGGCACGGACGCGCCCGACATAACGCTCAAAGTCGTCATGGTCGATATGACGTTCACCGTCAAATTCGACGCGAACGGCGGCACGGGCGGTTCGCTCCCCAACGTGCCGAACGTGTTGTGGACATCGGCAATGCCGCTTCCGTCGACGGCAAACTATCCGACGATGAACGGTTACGAGATCGCGGGTTGGAAAGTGTCCTCTTACGGCGATACCACCGTATCGGGTGAGGATATCGCGAACGCGGCGTTCGTCACCCCCGGCGACACTTACGGCGCACACGCGCTGAGCGACGGCTACGCGTACATCACGCTTCAAGCGCAGTGGGTGCCGAAATCGGGCTACTCGGTGGACTACGATACGAACGGCGGCAGCACGCTGTTGCCGCGACACGGCTTGAACTGGGAGTCGAATAATCTCCCGCCCTCCGCGTATACGACGCGCACGGGCTACACGCTCGCGGGTTGGACGTTCAACGACGACCCCGTTCCGCCCGCACGCCGTTACAGTGAACTCGCGCTGGTTGACACCGTCCTGTCGCTGACGCTGACGGCGCAGTGGGAGGCGAAAACGGGCTACGCCGTGCGCTATGACCTGAACGGCGCGAGGGGCGACGCAATCCCCGAAAAGACCAACGTCTCGTGGGAGGACGACACGCTGCTGCCCGACCTGATTCCCGAGCGCAAGAATTACGACTTCTTGGGTTGGAACGTCTCGCACTGCGGTCACGGCACCAACGTGCAGAACGACGCGACGTTCGGGCAACTCGCCGACAGCGACACGGTGAGGTACATCGTATTACAGGCGCAGTGGGTGCGGTCGGGCAAATACGCGGTGAGTTACGACACAAACGGCGCGACCTCGCCCGTGATTCCGTCCATCATCGTCGCGTTTGACGCAAAGGGTCTGTTGCCCGCGACGGAACCGACGCGCACGGGTTACGCGTTCGCGGGTTGGCTCGTCACCGACGACGGTGAGGGCAACGCGCCGCTGACACCCGTCGATAACGACACTACGTTTGACACGCTCGCGGCGAACACCGACGTCAGTAGAATTACGCTGCAAGCGCAGTGGACGCTCGTCACGTACACGGTGTATTACGACGTTAACGGCGCGGATACGGGCAATATTCCCGAAAAAGCGGTGCAGTGGGATTCCGTAGGACTGGCGGCGGCGGTATCTCCGACGCTCGCGGGGTACAAATTCGTCGGTTGGAAGGTCTCGGGAGACGCTGAAAACCGCACGGTGCGCCCGTCTCACGCGTACAGCGACTTCGCGGTCGACCCCGACGTTGAGAGCATCACGCTCATCGCGACGTGGCTCGACTTGGGCAAATACCTCGTGCGCTTTGAGATGAACGGCGGCACGCCGATCCCCGAGGACGGCGAGGACGATATCCAATATTATGTGGAGCTTGACGAATACGACGCGCCGCTCGATTACGCGCCCGCGGTAGCGCGGCACGGCTACGACTTCGCGGGCTGGAACGTCGTCGAAAACGGCTACGGCATCGACGTCACCACAGATGAGACATACAGCGAGCTTGCGTTTGACGAGAATACGCCGTACATCGTGCTGGAAGCTGAATGGACCCCGTCGCTGTTCGAGGTTCAGTACGACACCGCAGGCGGAAAGCCCGAGGAGATTGACGGCATAACCGTGTTTTGGGTGACATCGGGGTTGCTGCCCGAGACGGCACCGACGCGCAGGGGTTATACATTCCTCGGTTGGTATACTGTCGAGACGCGCAAGGTGTCCGACGACGATGCTTACGCTGAGTTGGCGAATGACGACGACGAGGTCAAAGTTATCCTGCTGGAAGCGAAGTGGAAGTTGACCCCCGGCGGCGATTACCCGAGCACGGGAGACGATGAGGACGAGGAGACCGACGGACCGCCCGATCTGAACTACGACGACCACTACGCGTACCTGATCGGCTATCCCGACGAGACGATCCACCCCGAGTCGAATATCACGCGTGCCGAGGTCGTGACGATATTCTTCCGCCTGCTGGACGATTCGGAGCGCGACGCTCTTTGGTCAAAAGAGAACGGTTTCAGTGACGTGGCTGTCGGTAAGCACTGGGCGAACACCGCGATCTCAACGCTCGCCAACGCCGAAGTCATCAACGGCTACCCCGACGGCAGTTTCCGTCCCGACGCGCCCATGACGCGCGCGGAACTGATCGCGGTCGTGGCGCGCTTCCTGAAAACACCGACGGTTGAGGGCGGCACGGCGTTCACCGACGTTGACGGACACTGGGCGAAAGCGTACATCTACGCCGCGTTTGAAGCGGGAATCATTCAGGGCTATGGCGACGGCACGTTCCGTCCCGATGCGTTGATCACCCGCGCCGAGGTGGTGACGATTGTCAACAACCTGCTCGGTCACAACCCGCGCAGCGTCGACGCGCTCCTGCCCGAGATGATACGGTGGTCTGACAACGCGGACGAGCGCAAGTGGTACTATATCGCGATTCAGGAGGCGACGAACTCGCACTACGTCGCCGACGAGACCAACGGCAAAGGCGAAATTTGGAGCAGTCTGCGCGAAAACCGCGACTGGGCGGAGCTTGAACGGCGTTGAAAATTTGATATGTGTTGAAAAGCGCACCCGTAAGGGTGCGCTTTTTGGGGTGAATTTAGCGATTAATCTCTGTGCTTGACGACTCGATTACTCGGGTTTTGCAATTGCGGGCGCGCCCGCCGCGCGAATCGTCTTGTTCAGCATTACCGCTGCCGTTACGACCAACTGTGCCGCGCCTGTCAGTATAAACAGCAGGTTCATGCCTATCACGTCCGCGAGCGGTCCGAACACGACCAGTCCGAGCGGCATCGCAAGGCTCGACAGCATCGTCATCAGGCTGAACACGCGCCCCATGTACGCGGGATCGGTCTTTTCCTGCAACAGCGTCGTCGCGGGCGTGTTGAAAATCGGCATTGCGGTGCCTATGAAAATCATGAGCGCGATGTACAGCGCGAAGTTCGAGATCACGCCGCACAGCACAGTCCCGGCGGACATCACGAACATGCCGAGAGACATCGTGCCGTGCTTGTTTTTGAATCCGCCCCAGACCGTCAGCACCAGTCCGCCGAGCAACATTCCGACCGCGAACGCCGTGTCCGCCACGCCGAGCCGCCACGCGTCCGCGCCGAACAGCCGCGTCACTTGCAGTGCGTACAGAATCGCAATCGGCGCGGCGAGGATTGACATAATCGCGCTGAAAATGAACAGTTGCTTTATGAGTTTGTGTTTCGCTATGTAGCCCAGACCGAGTTTGAGGTCTCTGAGATAATCGGTTTTTTCGGTGCTGACCTCGCCCGCGCTCTGCTTGACTTTTACAAATACGCTGAGAATCGCAATCGCGACAGCCGCCGTCGCGACATCGATGATGAAGATGTTTTCGAGCGACGCGACGCTGATCAACGCCGCCGCGAGCGCGGGCGACGCGAGCATCATCACGGATTGCGCCGTGCTGTTGATGCTGTTCACGCGCATGAGTTTATCCTGCGGCACCAAACTCGGCAGAATCGAGCTGACGGCGGGCTGCTGAATCCCCTGACCCAGTCCGCGCACCGCCATGACCGCGAATATGAGCCGCACGTCGCGGTAGCCCAGCCAAAACGCGAGCGCAAGCCCGAGCGTCGCCGTCGCGACAAGCGAATCCGCGAGTATTATCAGCTTCTTGCGGTTGTAGCGATCCGCCCACACACCCGCGAACGGCGACACGAGAAACGTCGGCAAAAATCCGCAGACCATCGCGATTGTCATCATCGTACCCGACTGCGTTTCGAGCGTGATGTGCCACGAAATCGCGCACTGCACGAGCGACGAGCCGAACAGCGAGATGATCTGGCTCGACAAAAACAGGATTATGTTGCGTTTTGAGTAGTTAGTTTCCATTGCCCCTCCATTCATAGTCCGACACGTCGCGCAGCATTGCCGCGAACAGCTCGATCTCCCGCTCGGTGTACCTCGCGCGCAGATCGCGCTCCATCTCGGCTGACATCGTGTCGAACATCGCGTAGACCTCGGCGATTTTCGGCGTGAGCGTCAGATGGAACACGCGCCCGTCCTCCGCGCTCTGCGTTTTCTCGACGAAACCGTGTTTCACGAGTTCGTTGACTTTCAGCGTCGCGCCCGATTTCGTGATCTGCATCAGCTCGGAGAGCCGCGACACGGTGCAGTTTTCGACGTTCGCGATGACGTTGAGGTACAGCATACTGTGGTACGAGATGCCGAGCGTGTAGTCGGACACGTTCAGCATTTTCAGTTCGCTGAGCGACGCGCGGAAGTAGAAATAGTTCATAATCTCGGAAAATGTCATCTTTTCCTCCTCATGGTTAAGCACAGTTATATAAATTCACTTAACTATTATAGCGTAAGATTTGCGTTTGTCAATAGGGAAATGTGGGATTTGCACGCGAATGTGTTGTAGGGGCGGGGTTTACCCGCCCTTGCGCTTGTGTCGTAAAAATAACGCAAAAGGGCGGGGTTAACCCCGCCCCTACGACTACGCGAATCCGCAATCGCGCCACCGCCACGTTTTAACCGCGCTTTATCCTCGCCAAACAAAAAACCCGCATTAGCGGGTTTTTCGTTTGTTTTTTATTCGCGCAATCTGTAAATCCAACTCCCCCGCGCTTACAGCAGCAGGTCGTCGAGCGGCTTGAACGTCGTGTGGAACGGGTGCGGTGCCGCGCCGTCCGCCGCGTATCCGACGGGCAGGAACGCCACGGGTACGATGTTCTCGGGCAATCCCAACACCTCGTGCGCCTTGTCCGCGTCAAACGCGAGGCACCAGCACGAGCCGAGACCGAGTTCCCACGCCGCAAGCATCAGGTGCGTCGTGATGATGCTGTCGTCGATGACGCCAGCGTCGAGACCGCCGCGTTTGATCGTACCCGACGAGTCGTAGCAGATCAGGAACGCGAGCGGCGCACCGTAGCGGCACCGCGAGATGATGTCCGCCTGCGCAAGCTCCTCTGCCGTCTGAAAAACCTTGACTTTTTGCGGCTGCATGTTCGCGGCGGTCGGTGCGATTTTTATGGCTTCGAGCAGCACGTCGAGTTTTTCGGGTTCCACGGGTTTCGACGGGTCGAATTGCCGCACCGAGAAGCGGTCTTTTGCGAGTTCCATGAATGATGTGTAGGACATGACGCGACCTCCTGTTTTTTCTTCATTTTACCACTATATGCGGCGCATGTCAACGTAAAATAAACGCTAAAATTTTGTGCGATTCGACAGCAGCACGCGCGCTCCCGTCACCGCGCTCACAAACTCGCGCACGGCACCCGAATTTGCGCGCGTCGGACTTGTGAGGTACGGCGCGAAGCTCGGCGGCGTCCATTGGAGCATGTACGCGAGATTTTGCGCGTACCCCGCCGTGTCACCCAGCGTTCCGAACAGGAACGCGCTGACCGCACCGTCCGTCGGACTGCCCGTGACCTCCGACGCGGCGGCGACCTTGTTGTGCGCAAACGCGAAATCGGTGACGGTCTTGATGTCGGCTTTGAGCGTCGCGCGGTCGGTCGTGTAGTCGTCGAACGCGGCGATATCGACGAAATCGTCGTTCGGGTACGTTATCGCGTACGGGCGGAACGCCGCGGTGCCGAGTTTTTCCTCGTTGTCGAAGTCGTCGCCGTTCGGGGAGTAGACGTACAGCGCGTTGTGAACGCCCTTGTCCTGCAAGTATTTCACGATGTACCGCCAGTTCGAGCGGAAAATATCGGGCGTGTACGCGCCGTCCTCGTCCTCGCACCCCGAGTTGCCCCACCAGAACCAGTCGCCGCTGTTCTCGTGGAACGGGCGGAGCAGAATCGGCACGTTCTCCGCCTGCAACGCAAGGCAGTACGCCGCGACGATATCGAGATACGCGTTCAGCACGCCGATCACGCCCGCGTCGCCGCGATATATGCGGAGCATCGGCTTGTGCGGACTGCGCTCGCGTCCGTCGCGCTCGTCCGTCGCGGTGCGGCAACTGTTGTCGTAGCCGTATCCCTTGAAATTCCACACATTATCCGCGAACAGCGGTTCGCCCGTCGCGCGGTTGCGGTTGCCGTTCACGTAGTCGTCGTACACCATCGCGGGGTCTGACATGTGCATCGACAGCGTCGGTATCGACCCGCCGCGCCACGCCTGAACCGTGCGCAACACGGAACCGCGCACGTACTCGCCGTCCGCAACACCGTCCACGCGCCACGCGTTCTCCATGCCGATCAGCGACAGCGAATCCAGCCCGAAAATCGCGGGATCCGCGCCGACGAGATCGCGCACGTCGCTCGATCTCGCGTCCGCGCTCGGATATCCGCCGCCTTTTTCGTACGGGTAGTTCTGCACGCCGTACAGCAGATATCCCGCGTTTGCAACGCCTTTCAGGTACGCGAGCAGTTTTTGCGCGCATGGCATCGCGTCGCGGTCACACGGCGTGGCGGCGTAGTCCTCCGTAATGTCGGGTGCGGCGGCAAATGTCGGTTTCGCGCCGACGTAGTTCTCAGGCGCGTCGGTCGCCGCGAACGTCGGCGGCGCGTAGTACACGTCAGCGTCGTAGCCGAAATTCGGCTGTGTGTACAATCTCAGCACAGGCGAGTCAACGGCTTTCGGCGTGTACAGTTGCACCGTGATTTTGCCGTAGAATCCCAGCGCGTCGCCGTCCGCAACGCCCAAATCCTCGCTGTCGCCGAGCGTGAGCGCGTCGAGAACCGCGCCGTCCGACAACTCGGCGTAAAACGCGCCGCCGTGACCCGTGACGGCGTGAATCTCGGGTTGCGCGAGGTCGATACCGTTCTCCTCGGCAAATTCCCGCGCCGTCTTACCGCCGTACGCCGCGAACATCTCCAATCCGTGAACGTCCACGGGGAACGCGCCCCACGGCATCTGCACCGTCCATGAGTCGAGCCGTTCGCGCCGAAATTTGTACGCGAGCGCGAGTTCAAACGTCCCCGCCGCGTCGGTCTGCGGCAGTTTAATCTCCGCCGCGAGCGCGTAATCGCCGCTCTCGGGTACGCTTACGCTGATTTTAGAGTAGTTTTCGAGCATGGCACACCTCCGTTTTTTGCACCATCTTACCACACTTTTACGTACAGCGCAATACGGCTATCACATTTACTTTTTTCTCTCGTCATTGCGAGCCGCGCGAAGCAATCCAGTCCCCGTAACCCACGTCCTATCCAGCGTTACGGTGGGTGGACGG
>JAISJJ010000003.1 GCA_031261585.1 Oscillospiraceae bacterium | reverse complement strand
AGTCGCGGTTTTTGCCCACCCTCGCCGCCGCTGCCGTTCGCGCGTCTCACGCAAGCGCGAAGGGCGCGGTGTCTCGGGGTCAAGGGGCTCGCAAGCCCCTGCGGGCTTTGGTTACTTTCGCCCGAACGAAAGTAACGCCGCGCGGCGAGCGCGGACAAGCTATCGAAAAGATTAAAAACGCCCGCGACGCAAGTCGCGCGCAACAGCGAAAGGGCGGGTCAAGACCCGCCCCTACGATATATTGGTTCGTTTCAACACATAATTCGCATTGACAATTAAATATTGACAATTAAGGACGAGGGTTGCGAACTAATCGCGACTCCCGTCCTCGTTGTTAACTGTTCGTTGTTAACTGTTAATTGCCTACGTAGTCGGCGGGGTTTACCATTTTTCCGTTCAGTTTCATCTCGAAGTGGAGGTGCGGCGCGTCGCCTGTCTCGGCGAGCGCGGTGTCGCTCACGGAGCCGATTACCGCGCCGATCGCTACCTTGTCGCCCGCCTTGACGGGCGGGTCCGTCGCGAGATTGCAGTAGATCGAGTTCAGCCCGAAGCCGTGATCTATCGTGACGACGGTGCCGAGCAAGTCGTCGTGGCGCACGTCGAGTACGGTACCGTCCGCGACGCACTGCACGCGCGCGCCGAGTGTCGCGGCGTAGTCAATCGCGAGGTGCGTGCGCCAATCGCCCATCGTCGCGCTGTACAGCAGCGCGTCGGCGGAGTACGGTTTGAGCTCGCCGCCGGCGAGCGGTTTCATGAACACGAGGTCGCCGATACTCGCGACAGCGGGCGCGTCGTCGCGGTGATTATCCTCGGGCGGCGGTGTCGGCGTGGGAGTCGGCGCGGGTGTAGGTGTCGGAGTGGGCGACGGCGACGGTGTCGGAGTGTGCGTGGGTCGTGGCGGCGGCGTGGGTATCGCGGGGTTGAACGCGGGCGCGTCAGGCGTGACGACGGCGGGCGGCTCGACTACCTTAGTCCCCTCGCCCAAATCGTTCGTCAGGAACAACGCCCACGCGGACGCGCCGATGACCACGATGCAGGCGAGCAGGACTATGTAGAAGCCCTTGCCCGCGAGAAAATCTCCGACTTTTCGTGAGAAGTTGCGGTTGTTTTTCATTTTTACCTCCGTGTTGACTTGCTTGTAGCCGTATTATCACCGACGCGACGGGAATATATACCACCGCACAAGAATTTTTCCAACATTAATTCACCCTCTCGCGGCAACACTACGGTAAAACCACGAAAGGGATGGTACAATGCAACATCTACATCTGCCGTCGCACGGCACGCGGCGCGCACAGGCACGCGTACTGCTCGTGTCGTTCACGCTCGCGGCACTCGCCGTGATGGGCGGCTTCATATACACGGCGCATCTCGCGAACGAGAACTACAAACGCGCCGTCGTGAACAACTACCGCAGCGCGTTCAACTACGCGGCGGGCAGCATCGGTGAGCTCGACGCCGCGCTCGACAAGTCCGCGGTGTCGGGTACGTCGGGCATGGCGACGGTGAACATGCTCGAAGTCTACGGCGCGGCGATGAGCGCGAAACAGGCTCTCGGCGAGTTGCCGCACTCCGACCGAGACTTTGAGAAAGCGTCGGGGTTCATCTCCACGGTCGGCGACTACGCGCTCGCGCTCACCAAAAAGACGGCTCGCGGCACCGCGCTGACCGACGAGGAGACGAAAAATCTCCGAAAACTCGCGGATTCCGCCGCCGTGCTGTCGGGAAACCTCACCGAGCTGATATCCGAGATCAACGACGGTCGTCTGACGCTCAAAGAACTCGATGAGCTGTCAAAAAAGGCGGGCGACGAAGCCGAAAACCTCAGCGCGTACGGCGAGACGATGAAAACCGCAGAGCGCGAGTTCCCCGAGATGCCGACGCTTATATACGACGGACCGTTTTCGACGCATATCGCGGGCATGAAGCCGCAGTTTCTCGAGGGCAAGACCGAGGTCACGCGCGACGACGCAAAAAAAGCCGCCGAGAAATTCACGGGGCTGAGCGGCATCACCGACGACGGCGAGCGCGGCGGCAATCTCGCATCGTATCTGTTCACAGCGTCCGCCGACGGCGCGACGGTGAGCATCGAGGTCACGAAACAGGGCGGCGTGGTCTACAATGTCTACGCGTCGCACATGGCGCGCGAGGGGACGATTGCGGCGAAAGACGGTATCAAGACCGCCGAAAAGCACCTCGCGGAACACGGTTTTGCCGACATGAAGATGAGCTATTATCAGGTGTCGAACGGTGTCGTCACCGTCAATTTCGCACACACGCAGGGCGATGTGATCGTCTACCCCGACCTCATCAAGATCGAGGTCGCGCTCGACAGCGGCAAGGTCATCGGGTTCGAGGCGCAGGGCTACGTCATGCACCACCGCGACCGCGAGATACCCGAGCCGAAAATCGACGAGACGGCGGCACAGGCGAAAGTCTCGAAATCGCTCACGGTCAAGTCGCACAAACTCGCGATTATCCCGACCTCGGGCAAAAACGAGGTGCTGTGCCACGAGTTTATATGCGAGAACGCCGAGCAGAAGCACTATATCGTCTACGTCAACGCCGAGACGGGCGACGAACAGCAGATTCTCGTGCTGATCGAGTCGGAAAACGGCACACTGACGCTGTGACGCAAATACGCACAGATTTAGCGGTCGAATCGCGCTCCGCACTCGGCACAGATACGATTGCGGGTGTTGAATCGCACGAACGCGTCGTTCGCGGGTTCCCGATAACGACGGTGCGCGTGACGGACACGGCGGGTGCCGACGCTGTGGGCAAGCCCGTGGGCGAGTACGTCACCGTCGAGCTCGACGGATACCTCGCGCGCAACGGTGCGTCGTTCGACGACGGCGCGCGCGTGATAGCCGACGTGATCGCGCACATGCTGGACATCGATGACATGCAATCCGTTCTCGTCGCGGGACTCGGCAACGCGGCGATCACCGCCGACGCGATAGGCACAGCAGCGTTGCGCCACACGATGGTCACGGCGCACTTGGTCGAGAGCTCGCCGCAACAGTACGGATTTTTCCGCAAGGTGTGGGCGGTATCGACGGGCGTTCTCGGCTCGACGGGCGTTGAATCCGCGCGCACACTCGCGGCGATCACGCGCGAGTTGCGACCCGACCGCGTGATCGTCGTCGACGCGCTCGCGACGCGCAGTCTGAGACGTATATGCCGCACGGTGCAATGCTGCGACACGGGTATCGTACCGGGTTCGGGCGTGGGCAACGCGCGCGCCGCGATAAACCGCGAGACGCTCGGCGTACCCGTGATCGCGCTCGGCGTACCCACGGTCGTGGACGCGGGGACGCTTGCCGCCGACATTCTCGAACGCGCGGGCGCGAACTGCGACACGGATTTTAACTTAGGGGGGCTTGAATCCTACGGCGAGGGGCTTGTAGTAACCCCGCGAGAGATAGACGGCGCGGTGAACGATATCGCGAAACTCGTAGGCTACGGCATAAATTTGGCGTTGCACAAGGGGCTGACGGTCAATGATGTGAATATGTTCGTCGGGTGATGGGCAATATCGAACTGCGCGAGCCAACGTATCGTAGGGGGCGATGTCCACATCGCCCCCTTTGTCATTTTGCAACGTCTTTGTCATTCAGAGCGAAGCGAAGAATCTCATTGTGCGCGACTTGCCCACTCTGTCATTCTGAGCCTGTGAAGAATCCCCTTGATTGCCGATTCAGCTTGCGGTTTCACCGCAGGCAATGCTCAGCTTTTCGATAGCTTGTCCGCGCTCGCCGCGCGGCGTTACTTTCCGTCGGGGGAAAGTAACCAAAGCCCGTTGGAGGGAACGCACCGCGCCCTTCTCGCTTCCGTGAGACGCGAGAACGGCAGCGGCGGCGGGAGTGGGCAAAAACCGCTGCTTCCTTTAACCGAGGACAGAAGTGTTTGCGGAGTTCGGGGCGAATCGCTCCAAAACCGATAGTTCCTGCTTCGCTTAGGCGAGAAAAATGCGTCACGTCGCATTAAAAGACTCTGCGGCTCGTTTCGCTACCGCACATTGGTGCGCGGCAGGGTCTTGGCTCTCACGCACGTCTCACGGCTTGTGTAGGGGCGACCCTATGTGGTCGCCCTGTTGCGGTTTGCAAAGGTTTCACAATCAACAAGGACGGGGGTTGCGGCTACACCGCAACCCCCGTCCTGTTCCCGCAACTGTTAATTGTTAATTGTTACCTGTTAACTGTCAATCCCGTTCCATTTTCTCTCGCCGCCGTTTACGAGCCAGCCGCGAATCATCACCGTTACGCCGAGGATGATCGCGTCCGCGACGAGCAGGAACGCGTCGAACCCAATGTGCAGCAGCGGGTGCAGCACCAGTCCGTACAGTACGCCGAGCGCGATTATCAACGCCCACGAGCCGAACATCGTGATGAACACCGACATGCCCTGTTTCACCGCTTGCACCTCGTTTGTCCAGTCGAACCGCGCGCGTTGCAGGTCGAGCGCGACGCCGAAATAGCCCTCGAAAAGCGTGTACAGCGTCGGCGTGAGGATCAGCGCGATGGTGCCGAGCGCGTTACCGCCCAGTCCGACAGCCATGATCACGGACGCGAGGAACAGCGGAATACCCGCCGACACCACGTGAAACCGCACCTTGGCGAGCAGCACATCACGTCCGCGCACGGGCAGTGAGCGCAGTAACCACAGCGTTTTGCCCTCGAGCGACACAAGCCCCGCCGCACCCGCGCTCGTGGTCGAGCAGAACATGAGTATGCCGATTGCGATGAACGCGGGGTTGATCGTCAGTCCCAGCTCGACAAACTCGGGCGACAGGAGCATGCTCAGCACCGTGTCGCGGTTGATGACGAACACGACGGCGGCGAGCAGTGCCATGACCGCGCCTATCGACATGTTGAGGATCAGCCCCGCGTTGCTGAAATATCGGCGAAATTCACGCCGCAACAGCGCGCCGCCGACGGGCGCGGCTTTCATCTCGCCCGCGCGGTACTCGAATTTTTTCGCCGCGCGGCTCGTCGTGACTATTTTTATGAAGTTCGCGGACAGCAGATACGTGAGCAAGATGAACGGTACGAGGGCGCACAGCGCGAAGATGAGGAAACTCACGACACTGCCGTTCGCCAACGCTGCACCGAAATGGTACACGGGGAACACGTTCCGCAGTGACGCGGCAATCGCCTCGCCGTTGTCGAACAGCTTCTGTATCGCGCCCGACATGTTGAAGCAGAAGTACATATACGCGAGGAAAAACGCGAGTGTGAATATCGTGCTGAAAATGTTGCGGCGTTTCAGGCGCGCCGTCGCCGCCGCGACGAGCCACCCGATAAAACTCGCGACGGACATCGCGAACAGCGGCAACAGTATAAATTCGAGCAGCCAAAGCACGCACGTCGCAACCGTGCCGTACCCGCCGATCAGCCATATCACGAGCGCGGGGATCATGACGACGCACTCAAACAGGTACTCGGGAACGAGCATACCGAGTATGCGCGCCGTGAGTATGTAGCGCGGTTTTATCGGCATCGCGAGCAGCAGTTCGTTGTCCTTTGCATTGAAAATCGTCGCCTGAGCCTGAAAAATCGCGGTTATCAGCGAGAAAAAGAACACGATGATCCCCGCAATCGCGAAATACAGCCAGCCGATACCCGCCTCGACGTATATGTCGCGCGTCACGAAGAATATCGCGATAAACATCACGCCGAATATCAGCCCCAAAATGAGCATCAGCACAGCCATAGCCGCGCCCGTGCCGACCTTTTTACCTGCCGCCTGTGCTTTTTGGAGTTTTGTGCGCTTTGACGACAGCGGAACGGCGCGCCGTCCCATGCCGCGCATACTGACCTTCGTCAGTTGCCATATCACGCGAAAATCGTTACTCATGCGCCGCGTCCTCTTTGCTGTCCAGCTCGAAAAACACGGATTCAAGGCTCTTGTCGCCGCGCACCGCGTCCATCTTTCCGTGCGCCGCGAGCTTGCCTCGCGAGATGATAGCCACGTTGTCGCACAGCTTCTCGGCGGTTTCCAGAACGTGCGTTGAGAAGAAAATCGCGCCGCCCGCGTCGCACACCTCGCGCATGATGCCGCGCACGAGGAACGCCGCCTTTGGGTCGAGACCGACAAACGGTTCGTCCATGAGCATGAGTTTAGGCTCGTGTATCAGCGCGGCGATGAGCGCGAGTTTTTGCTTCATGCCGTGACTGTACGCGGAGATCGGTTGCGCGAGGTCGGAGGTCAGCTCGAAAATCTCGGCGTAGCGGTCGATGCGCGTCTTGCGGTCACGCGCGGACACATTGTACACATCCGCGACGAAGTTCAGGAATTTTATTGCGGGCATGTACTCGTACAGATCGGGGTTGTCGGGTATGTACGAGATCACGCGCTTGACGTCCAACGCCTGCCGCGTCACGGATTTTCCGTCCACCGTGATCTCGCCCGCGTCGAATCGGATCAAGCCCGCGACGGATTTGAGCGTCGTCGTCTTGCCCGCGCCGTTGTGTCCGATGAAGCCGCAGATCTCGCCCGGCGCGATGTTGAGCGTGAGATCGTCCACGGCGTGTTTGTCGCCGTAGGTTTTGGTCAGGTGTGAGATGTTAAGCATGTGCGTTCCTCCTGAGTACGATTTGGGGATATTATACCATGTTTTATATGAATGTGCAAAGGATTTTACATTAAGGTTTGGTGAAAACGCGGAATGTCTTGGCCTCGTGTGTAGGGGCGATTATCAATCGCCCGTTGCGCCAATCGTTGGGAAACGGCGGGCGATTGCTAATCGCCCCTACAC
>JAISJJ010000136.1 GCA_031261585.1 Oscillospiraceae bacterium | reverse complement strand
GGTTGGTGCTGGGGTGTGTCGCGCATCATCGACGCGCTGAAAAACGACCCGAGCCTGAACGTCGCGTGGGATCAGTGCGCCGTCACGGGGTGTTCGCGCAACGGCAAAGCCGCCGCACTCGCCGCCGCGTTCGACGACCGCATAGCCGTCTCCGCTCCGAGCGATCCCGGCGGCGGCGGGTTGACAGGGTTCCGCATCTTCACCGAGGGGCAACTGCACTGCTACGACACACCGCCCGACGGTTATGACACCGTGTACAGCCGCAACGAGTTCACGCACCGCGCGATTGCGAACCCAGACGAGTCCGCGTGGTTCTGCTCGAAAGCGCAGGAGTTCATCAACGCGGATTACTCGCGCGCGCCGTTCGATATGCACGCCGTAGCCGCGCTCGTCGCGCCGCGTCCGCTGATCTGTTGGACGGGGGAGGCGCAGCAGTCGTGGCTCAACTCGCCCGCGACGGCACGGGATATCGAGGCGGCGCGCGAGGTCTACGAATTTCTCGGTGTCGGCGGCAACTGCGCCGCCGTCGTGCGCGACGGTCCTCACGCGAATCAGGATCGCGACCTGCCCGACCTCATCGCGATACTCGACGTGGTGTCGGGACGGCGCGGAGACTTGGAAATACGCGATTTTCCGCTGTTGAAAAATGCCGATGGCGACGCGCTCGACGGCAGCGGCGTGTTGCGCGCAACGGGTCTTTACCGCGATATCGCGTCGCTCAGCCGCAACCCGTATGACATCGAGAATTGGTACGTGCCGTGGGCGAGACCGGGGAAATACACGATTTGGAGCCGCGATAAGTACCTCACTCCGTCGCAGACATGCACGTTGGAGATTCACACCGACGCGCCCGTGATCGAGTTCGAGGGTACGCGTTACCCCGTTCTCGGCACCTCGATCGGTCGCGGAATCGCGAAAATCGATGTGCTCGTCGAACAGGGGCGGTACACGGTCAAAACCGTCGGTCCGCTCGACGAAAATTCGATCACGCTCACGTGTCTGTCGCTCGACGACGCGACGCGCTACGGTCTGAACCTCACGGGCGGTTCGCCCGACGGTATGGCGGTCGGGTTCACAAGCCCGCTCATCGGAGTACCCGACGCGTTCGTCGATGGCAAACCGCTGAAAACAGGGTGTTTCGACGACGGCACACCCGAAGCGTACATTGAGCGTTACGGCGTGTCGCTCAAATCGAGAGCGGTGCCGAATACCGAAGCGTTCACGTTCAGTCTGCGCAATGTGCGGCTTGAAGCGTTGCCCGAGCGGGTTTTCAACGTCGATGTGCCGCTCACAAAGTCAAAGGTCAAGGACTGGTTCGGCAACGATGTGGACGCAATCACGTCCGAACAAGGCGAGGTGCCGTCGCATCTCGAACTCACGTGACGCGCGTCATGGCGGTCGACTACGGCGACGCGCGAACGGGGATAGCAGTGTCCGACCGCACCGCGACGATAGCGGGCGACGCGTGGGTCGTGCGCGAGCGCAATGTCAAGACGCTTGCCGACACGATACTCGCGGAAGCAGCGGCGCGCGAGGTCTCCGTGATCGTTCTCGGTCACCCGATCAACATGGACGGTACGGCGGGAGTGCGCGCCGAGAAGTCCGAAGCACTCGCCGAATTGTTGCGCGCGCGCGGTGCTGACGTGAAGCTCTGGGACGAACGCCGCACCACCATTGCGGCGCACGATATCCTGTCCGCAAGCAACTACCACGGTCAAAAGCGCAAGGACACGGTGGACGCCGTAGCCGCGACGCTGATTCTCGAGGGATACCTGCGCAAGTTGGCGTTGGAGCGGGAATAATAATCAGACAGTCAATATGACACAGCGCGCGAACCTCTTGTAGGGGTCGGTATTGACCGACCCGACGCATGGTCGCGGACAGCGGGCGGGTCAAGACCCGCCCCTACGACAACGCGAATCTGTAATTGCGATGCCAAAATATTTTCAACGCACTTGCCCACTTTCTTAAACCGCGTAAAACAAAATTCATATAGGAGATTAACGACATGGGGAAATTTGATCATCTATTCCACGCGATTCTGCCGCCGTACACAGGCTTCAAGGGCGAGGCGGAGATTCCCGGCAGCACCTACTCGACGGTCTATCAGAGCGTCACAAGCCCGCGCACGATTGAGAGCGGCATACACCGCCACAACGTCGAGCAGTATCTCATCTTCCTCGGCGGCGCGTTGCCCGACGTGTTCAGCAGTTGGGACGCGGAGATTACGCTGAAACTCGGCCCCGCGCAATCCGACCTCACGGACATCGCGATCACGAAACCGTCCGTCGTGCGTATCCCGCGCAACTGGCAGCACGGCGACATCGTCGTCACAAAGTGCGATAAGCCGATGACGTATCAGGCGTCGCTGCTCGCGGGGGCGTATGAGGGCTTGTTCGGCAACGCGGAGTCACCCGCGAAGCTCATCTCGGCGGAGGGCGAGTATCTCACGATAGCCGACCTCGTCTGCGAGCTGCCGATTGAGACAACCGAGTGGGGTCCGTGGTGTCCCACGCCGCAGGCGTATTTCCGCGGGACGACGTACATGAAAGAGGCGGGTTTACACGTCGGATTTCAGGTGTTCAACGGCGACTTCCCGATGGAGGACGCGCACATGCACCAAGGCGAGGAGTACATATTCTTCCTCGGCGGCAACACGGGCAAGGACGGCACTATTGACGTTTTCGACTTCCCCGCCGTCATAGAATTTTACATCGGGACAGACCCCGACCACATGGAGTTGTATCTGCTCGACAAGCCGACGATAGTGCGCCTGCCGCCGAATATATGGCACAGCCCGATAAACTTCACGCAGGTTCACGGCAATATCCAGTTTATGGCGACATGGGTGAACGGCACGTGGGGTACGATAACGCGCCGCGAGCAGCCCGACGGTACGAAGTACTACAACTACATGGGCGACGACATGCGCATGTGCGTGTTGGAGCCGACAAAGCGGTGTACGCTGTGTACAAAGTGCTTCAAGCTGTTCGCCGACGGCAACTTCCGCCCGGGAGATAACCTTGCCGCAAAGGCTGATGAGTTGAAAAAATAGAGATATGCATGTATGTGAGCCGCGCCGAGAATTCTCGGCGCGGCTTTGTCTTTTGTGAAAATGCTGTGCAGCATTGCGAAAGCAATCGAAACCACAGAGTGTTTTATTTGAGCTATAATTATAGCATAATGTAAAAAACACTTGACATATAGAAACCATTGTGTTACAATACGCGCATAACAGCACATATCCAACAGGCGGAGGTGATTACTTGGCTAAAAACTTGCGCATGAAGTCCGCGCGCGCGGCACTCGACCTGTCACAGCAAGAACTCGCGAACCGTGTCTTTGTCTCGCGGCAGACGATCAATGCGATTGAGATGGGTGACTACAACCCGTCGATTTGGCTGTGCATCAGCATCTGCAAGGCACTCGGCAAGACCCTGAACGACTTATTTTGGGAGGAGAACGGCGATGAACAACGGACTTAAAGCGATGCTCGACAGTATAAAACCGATGCACGATGAACGCGAAAAGCTCATTCGCGGTCGCGTTTACAGGCGGTGGTATTGGATTTTGCTCGCGGCAGTATTTGTCAACACGATCCTGTCGCTGAAAGGTGTCTTTTGGTTTTATGGCAAATTTGAGTATTTGGTGATTGTGGCGTCGGTCTACGAACTGTGTTTCCTTGAGATGCTGCTGCGCAATGTTTATATGCCGAGGGTGATTTTCATGTCGCAAGAAAGTCTGCGTAAAGGTTGTATAGGGGCGACGGTCGCGCTGTTGGCGGGGGATGTTTCTTTGATTACAGAATTGGTTAGAACGCACCGTCCCGCATATGTCGCGGAGCACGGGAGCGAAAATTTCCACTATATGTTGTGCTTTGTAGTGTTGCTGTTGCTTGTTGAGGTGTGTATGTACATCAAATTCGCGCAAGCTGCTAAACAGTTGCGCAAATCTGAAAATAACACTTGACAATCGCGCTCGAATTGGATATAATGTATCAAATCTACAAATAGGGGAGGGATCATAATGTCGGAAGTCCATATCAAGCCTGACGAGTCGCTGGACAGCGCGCTCAAGCGTTTCAAACGCAGTTGCGCCAAGGCGGGAGTCCTCTCTGATTTGCGCAAAAAAGAGTATTATCAGAGTCCGAGCGTCAAACGTCGCAAGAAATCCGAAGCGGCGCGCAAGAACAAGAACAAAAAATCGTACTAAGACAAAACGCGGTGAGTTATCTCACCGCGTTTTTTATGTGGTCGGTTGAAGTGCGTATGAATCGTAGAGACGGACGCACCCGCCCGCTGTCCTCGTCACAGCATCGAATCGGTCAAGACCGACCCCAACAAAAGAAAAGCAAAAGATTATGAATAGCAAAATCTGAATAATTATGGCAAACAATACTATATTTGCGCTTGACTTATGCTTCTGCGCGTGTTATCTTAGATATAAACATATAAGCTGATATGCAAAACGTAACTTGATAACGCAAATAACGAATCGGAGAAAACAATATGAAACGCATCACATCTGCGGTACTCGTGCTTGTAATGAGTGCAATCCTACTCTCGTCAACGTCATGCAAAAAAGTTCCCGCGACACCTGATCAACCTCCGACAGTTGAGCAATTTCCGTTAACGGTAATAATCCCAAAGACTACACTGCAAGTCGGTGAACAGGTTACAGTGACGGCAAGCATAGTCAACAATTACGGAAAACCCGTTGATATCGCGATGGGAAATCGCGGAGACATGCCGAATTTCTTTTTCCGCGCTGCCGACGACACGAGTACCGTTTACGAATTTGCTGTATTAGCCACCTTTGTCTTTAACGCAGGCAAAGAACGAACCCGAACTTGTACGATTCCGTCAGACAAACCAGGCGAGTATCTCCTTGACGTGTACTACGAGATGACTGCCGACGGAGTTCAAATGAGCCAAAAATATGAGTTTGCGATCACAATAGTATAATTAAAAAAAGACGGGGGTTGCGGCAAAACCGCAGCCCCCGTCTTTAACTGTTAACTGTTAATTGTTAATTGTTAATTGTTAACTGTCATCTGTCATCACCCGTGGTTTTCGTCGAACGTGATCGTCAGCGTCAGGTATTCGCCGACGCCGTTGGTCACGCGGTAGACGACGACATGCGTTGTGTCACCGGGTTTGAACGTGTTTTTCGCCGCGGTCAGTGTGTCGGTGCTTGTGACGGGTATGCCGCCGAGTTCCGTGATCGTGTCGTGGATCAGAATCCCCGCTTTTTCGGCAGCGGAACCCGCGTCGACGGTGTACACATTGTAGCCGACGACGGAGTTGTAGTACCGCGCGTCAATCTCGTCATACGTCCGACCCGTGACCCCGAGCATCGGTTTGCCCGAGACGTAGCCCTTGTCCATCAGCTCGTTCGCGATCGCCATCGCGTCGTCAATCGGTATCGCGAAGCCCAGACCCTCTGTACCCTCGTCGACGTATTTCGCGGAGACGATGCCGAGCACCTCGCCGCGCGCGTTGTACACGGGACCGCCCGAGTTGCCCGCGTTGACCGCCGCGCTGATCTGGAACATCTTGATATTGCCCGCGTTCTCGATATCGACATTGCGTTCGAGCGCGGAGAGGATACCCTCGGTCATCGTGTAGTCGAGCCTGCGCGGGTTGCCGACAGCGTAGACGCGCTCACCGACGTGCATCTCGGTGTTCTTGCCGATTGTGACGGCGGAGAGACCCGTCGCGTCGATTTTCAGCACCGCTACATCGTTGTCGGCGGCGGAACCGCGCAGTGTGGCGGTGTAGACGGTGCCGTTGTACAGCGTGACCTTGATATCCGCGCCGTAGTACGCCGCGTCCTCGATGACGTGGTGGTTTGTGAGAATATATCCGTCCTCGGAGATGATGAAACCCGAGCCGTAGATCGTTGTCGGTGTCGTCCGACCGCCCGGACCTGGTATTTTGACCTCGCTCATGACCGACACGACCTGATCACACGCGTTCGTGTATATCAGCTCAGCGGGCAATGCTTCGCCCGTCGCGCTCAACGCCTCAATAAGTTTACTCAGCGTCTCGCGGTCGGCGTTCGACAGGGGAGTACCTGCCGATGTGTTGTACCCGCCCGTAGGCAGGACGAGATCGCCGCGCTCAATCGCGTATTTCGTCGCGAGAATACCCGCTGACGCACCGAGCAGCGCGCATATCAGCGCGAGACATACCGCCCGCGCGAACGCACCGACGCGAGACGGACGGTGAGGTACACGTTGAGGCTCGGGCTGCGGTTCGGGTCGCGTCTGCTGTCTCGGCGGCGCGTAAAACGGCGTTGTGGCGGCGATACCCGGCGTATATGTCGAATTGTTCTGCGGTTCCGCGCGCACGACCTCGTTGTAGCGCGGCTCGCGGTACAGCGGCTCGGCACTCTCGGGGCGCGGCGCGAATCGCGACGTGAATATATCCGTGCGCGGTGCCGCCGTCGGCTCCGTTATCGGCTCCGTCGGAATATAGGGAGGTTTTTCACCGTACGGCGCGACGACAGACGTGTCAGCGTCGCTCGAAAGCTGCGTGAACGTCGTCTCGGGTTCCGTCGGTTTCGCGAAGTTCATCGGGGGAACGTAATACGCCGAGCGGAACTCAGGGGGGTTATACGCGTGTTCCTCCAACCGCCCCGCGTCGAGATTGCCGTCGTTTTCCGCGGTCGGCGAGATGGCGGCGCGCTCCGCGTCAGGCGCGATATCGTCATGTATTTCGCTGTTATCCCGATTTTCGAACATTGATTAACCCCTTTAATGTAATGCAAAATCTGTATAATGTATGGTACCACTCTATTATTAAGAATACGTGAACGGTTTTGAAACAATTTGATAAAACGGCTAAAACGCCATCTGTCCAGGGGTGCGCGCGTAAGGTATCGCGTCGCGAATGTTGCCTATCGCCGTGACATATAGCAAAAACCGCTCCAATCCCAGCCCGAACCCCGAGTGCGGCACGCTGCCGAACCGCCGCAGATCCGCGTACCAACTCAGAGTCTCAGGTGAGATGCCGACCTCGTTCATGCGCGCGAGCAGCACGTCGTACCGCTCCTCGCGCTGACTGCCGCCGATCAGTTCGCCGACACCTGGGACGAGCAGATCACACGCGGCGGCGGTCTTGCCGTCGTCGTTCAGGCGCATGTAGAACGCCTTGATCTCCTTAGGATAGTCCGTCAAAAACAGCGGACCGCGCACGACCTCCTCGCACAGGTACCGTTCGTGCTCCGTTTTGAGGTCAAGCCCCCATTTTACGGGGTATTTGAAGTCCTTGCCCGATTTTTCGAGTATCTCCACGCCCTCGGTGTACGTCATGCGCCGAAACGGTGTGTCGCGCGTCGCGGTGAGCCGCTCGGTCAGCGTGTGCGTCTCGTCGATGCGGTCGTTGAAAAATTGAATCTCCTCAGCACAGCGGTCAAGCACGGCGGCGACGCAATGGCGCACCAAACTCTCCATGACGCGCATGTCGTCGTCGAGATCGGCGTAGCTCATCTCGGGTTCGACCATCCAGAACTCGGCGGCGTGTGTCGTCGTGTTGCTGTTCTCGGCGCGGAACGTGGGTCCGAACGTGTACGCGCGGTCGAACGCGAGCGCGAACGGCTCGACGTGCAGCTGTCCCGACACGGTGAGAACCGTGGGCTTGCCGAAAAAGCCGCCCTCAGCGTCCGAATCGGTGGTCACGCCGAATGTCTCGCCCGCGCCCTCAGCGTCGTTGCCCGTGAGAATCGGCGTGGACACCCACATGAACCCCTGCGATTGCAGGTGTTCGTGTATTGCCATCGACAACACATTGCGTACGCGGAACAGCGCGGAAAACGTGTTCGTGCGCACGCGCAAATGCGGCAAATCGCGCAGAAATTCGAGACTGTGCCGCTTTTTCTGCATCGGGAAGTCGCTGTCGCAGTCGCCGACGAGTTCAATAACGTCCGCGCGCACCTCAAACGGCTGTTTCGCGTCGGGCGTGAACACAAGTTGCCCCGCCACGTCGATGCTCGAACCCGTCGGGTACTTCGTCGCGGCGGCAAACTCGGGGTGCGCGTCGAGATCGTACACAACCTGAACGCCCGAAAAGCGCGTACCGTCGTTCAGGTCGATGAACCCCACATGCGCATTGGCGCGGTTCGAGCGGACGTAGCCGCGAATCCGCACCGCGCCCGACGGCGTGTCGGCAAGCTCGGCGATGTCGATGTATTTGTCGTGAATCATAAGAAAGCTCCTTTTGAGAGGTTAGATGTCAGAGGTTGGAGGTTAGAACGGGGGACGAGAGACGATGGACGATGGACGATGGACGGGGGACGGGGGACGGGGGACAAACCCCCGCCGCTTGCGAGCGGCACCCCCTTTGCGAAAGGGGGCGTGGACGGGGACGGGAGACGAGGGTAGGTCGGAGACGCGCAACGCAACCTTCGTCCTACCTTTGCCCCCTTTCGGAAAGGGGGTGCCGACCGCAGTCGGCGGGGGTTTGCCCCACGTCTCCGCAACCTACGTCCAGCCACCGTTAACTGTTAATTGTTAATTGTTAACTGTTAATTGCCGTAGTTCGCTCTATCACTTCCAGCGCGGCGCGGGTGTTGTGGTACGGGCATTTCCACGCGTTGACTTTTACGCCTGACTCGTTGCCATCCACCGAGTCGCGTCCTGTGCCGAACCACTCGCCGCCATCATGATCAATCACCTGTGCGTCGATGTAGTCCCAGACACGCAGCGCGGCGGTCAGAAAACGCTCGTCGTTCGTGGACTGATACGCGTTGAGGAACCCGACGACACCCTCGGCTTGCGCCCACCAGACCTTTGCGGGTTCCGTGATCACACCGTCGCGTGCTCCGCCGTCGTATACCGCGCCTGTGGACGGGTCGAGACCCTCGTCGAGTACCGCCTGCGCCATCGCGAGCGCGGTCGGAATTGCGCGGCTGAGCAACTTCGCGGCGCGTTGACGATCCGATGCGTTGCCGCGCAGGACATCTGCGGCTTCGAGGATCAGCCAACTGCCCTCGATATCGTGTCCGTACGAGTTCGTCTGCGAGAGCGGTGTCCAGTCCTTGCCGAACCACAGGTCAAAGTGCGGCGTGTCGCGGTTCACAATCGTGTCCAAAAACGTGCCGAGTATCGCGGCGAGCGAGTCCTCGACCTCGACAGTCGGCTCAATTCGGTAGAAGTTCGTGATCGGCTCCATAATGTGCAGATACGTGTTCATCGAGAGTATGCTCGAGAAGTCGAACGGCGGCGCGTCGTCGGTCATGGGCAGGGCGGGGGAGTCGATGGCGTTTTCAAGGTATTTGCCGTCGACCTTGCACTTCGACTCGATGTAGCGGAACATATCGCGCGCATGGTTTTTCGCGTCCTCGGAATCCGTCGCGCGGGCATACTCGGAAAACGCGTACAGCGTAAATCCCTGCGCGTACGTCACTTTTTTGGGATCGGTAGGCACACCGTCCGCCGACACCATATAGTACGCGCCGCCGTCGGGATCGAGGAAGTGCCGTGTGAGGTAGTCGTACGCGCGGTCCGCGCCGTCGCGGTACTCGGCGTTGCCGAGAACGCGGTACGCCGCGGAGAACGCCCAGAGTATGCGCGCGTTGAGTATCAAACCCTTATCCGCGCCCGCGACGACGGTGCCATCGCGCAGAATCTCGCCGTAAAACCCGCCGCGCTCGTCGTCGCGCGCGGTGGTGAGCCAGTAGGGGAGTATGTTCGTCGTGAGGTCGCGCGTCATTGCGTCGCGCAGTTCCGCGAGGGTGGTAACGGGCATGGGACACCTCCGAATAGTTCGATTGCCGATATTTTAGCATATTTCGGTGCGCGTTGCAAGGGAAATGTGTTTGATTTGATGCGCGGCGATTACGGGGCGGGGGACAAACACCGCCGCTTGCGAGCGGCACACCTTTCCGAAAGGGGGCAGGGTTGGACGAGGGACGCGCCGTAGGGGTCGATGTCCACATCGACCCTGTATTATTTACAGAATAATATGCTTGACATTTGTTGAAATATGGCGTAATATGAAATAAACTTGAACCCGCGCGGGTTCAGTTGTTTGCCACGCAAACAACTATAACAATATTAATCGTAATTGGAGGATTTCACCATGAAAAAGGCAGTCGCACTCGCGTTGGTACTCGTACTGGCACTCTCCCTGCTCGCCGCTTGCGGCGGCAACGACAACACAGGTTCCACAGGCGACGATAACAGCACACCTACGCAGGGCGGCAACGATACCGCGCCGAGCGATAACGGCGGCGGTGCCGATGACGCTGACACATTGACCGCCGCTAACTGGCAGCAGGTCATCAAAGAGGTTTACGGCTTTGACCTCACCGTGCCGTCCGATTGGACGTTCAGGGAAGGGAAAAAGCAGAACATCAACCCCGCTTACAGCGTCCAATTTACTTTGGGTGACGGAGACTTTGCGGCTTCTTACAGCGCGTTCGCTCAGCACGTTTTTGATTTGACCGCCGCTCTCTCGGCGGGCGGCAACTTCAAAAGCACAGGTTCGCCGAATTACGATGTTGCGGAAACGCTCACAGAAATCCCAAATGTATACGGCATTATTATGCCGCTCTGGTGCTTTGACGCGCCGAAGTACACCATTCAGGTGGATATTTCAAAAGATGAAGTCCAAAAAATCGCGCAAATCTATCTTGTTGCGGTGAAGTAAGCGGATTCACGTCATGATTGCGGATTCTCAGCGTAGGGGTCGATGTCCACATAGACCCTTGTGCTTTTAATAATAAAGAATGAATAATTAACGGAAACGGTACGAGGGTTACGGCTTAGTCGCAACCCTCGTGCTTTGTTTGAAATTATACTATTGTTATCGTGATTGTTTCGTGGTCTTGTCTCAGTTCTGTGCCGTCGACCGTTATCTTGTAATACACGTCGAGGAGATATTCACCGGGTTCGTCTGACGGAATCACAAAAGTTCGGGTCAACTTTTCGCCTGCGTTAAGGGTTTGAATGACCAACGTGGCGAACTCAGAATCCGTGATCGTATCGTCAATAGAGCGGAAAAAGAAGTTCGGCGTATATGACGACTTGATTTCGACGGTTTTTCCGTAATCATTGACTATGCTTGCCGTCACTGTAACCTGTTCACCGACTTGCAGTGTGTACTTTGGGATTGTAAATGTTTTCGGGAATGTAACCGTTAACGGGAATTGCTCCACTGTCGGAATCTGATCCGACGTCTTAGGTAGTTCCGTTGTTGAGGGAACTTTATTGCATGATGCTGACGAGATCAAGATGACGCTTATTATCAGCACGAGTACCGCAGATGTTATGCGTTTCATGTTATTTGTCTCCTCACAAATTCCCGTTTATTGAATATACTTATAATCCGATATGTTTATTGCATTATAACACAATGCGTTTTTGATGTCAAGCACTATTTTGAATATTTTGCTGTTTTGTGACAAAGTTTTCTATCTTCTTTCAAAACACTATTGACAACATCACCGATAGCTTTCACACCCTCACACAAAATCACAACATGTCTGCATGATTTGTGCGTGTCCGTCATAAACATTAGCAAACGGCGCGCAATAAAGGAGGACAATTGTGAACGAGCATAACATATACGACGACATCGCCCGTCGAACAGGCGGCGATATCTATCTCGGCGTGGTCGGACCCGTGCGGACGGGTAAGTCCACGTTTATCAAGCGATTCATGGAGTCGCTCGTACTGCCGAACATCGAGAACGAGTACGTGCGGGAGCGCGCGCGCGACGAGCTGCCGCAGTCCGCGTCGGGGCGCACGATTATGACGAGCGAGCCGAAATTCGTACCCGAGGACGCGGTGAAACTCACGTTCGACGGCGGCGCGCAGGCTCAGGTGCGGCTCATCGACTGCGTTGGGTATATGGTACCGGGTGCGCAGGGCGTTTTCGAGGACGGACGCGAACGCATGGTGACGACGCCGTGGGCGGATCATGAGTTGCCCATGACCGAAGCCGCCGAACTCGGCACGAAAAAGGTCATTGCGGAGCACTCGACGATAGGTATCGTCGTCACAACGGACGGCTCGATCACGGATATCCCGCGTGACGACTACATCGACGCGGAGAACCGCGTGATCGCGGAGCTGAACGCCATCGGCAAGCCGTATATCATCATCGTGAACTCGTCGCAGCCGAACGGTGCCGCCGCTCAGTCGCTTAAATCCGAACTTGCCGCGAAACACGGCGTGACGACGGTCGTGAAAAACTGCCAGCAGCTCGACCGCGAGGATATCACGGGGCTGATAAAATCCGTACTGTACGAGTTCCCGCTGTCGGAACTCGGCATCTATCTGCCCGCGTGGGTTGACGCTCTGCCGAACACGCACGCGCTGAAAGCGAATCTTTACGACACGATACGCCGTCACGCGCCGAATCTCAAACGCATCAGCGACGTGAACCCCGCGATTGAGGCTATCGGTGCGGACGAAAACGTGTCTGGCGTGAATATCCGCGAGACCGATCTCGGGCGCGGTGTCGTGTCCGTGAACATCGACGCGCCGCGTGAGCTGTTCTACAAGACGCTGTCCGACGAGTCGGGTTTCGACGTGCGCGACGACGGCGATCTCGTGTCCCTGCTGACGAATCTCAGCGGCGTGAAGCGCGAATATGACCGCCTGAACACCGCATTGCACGACGTGCGCGAACACGGTTACGGCATCGTCATGCCGACGCGCGAGGAGCTGAAACTTGAAGAACCTGAGATCGTGCGTCAGGGCGGGCGTTACGGTGTGAAGCTCAAAGCGTCCGCGCCGAGCATCCACATGATCATGGCGAACATCGAGACGGAGGTCTCGCCCGCCGTCGGCTCGTCGAACGCAGGCGGCGACGTGATCGGGTTCCTGTTGCAGGAGTTCGAGGGCGACGTGTCGAAGATTTGGGAGTCGAACATGTTCGGCAAGTCGCTGTACGATATCGCGGGCGAGAGCCTGCACGCGAAGATCAAGAAAATGCCCGAGGAGACGCAGGGCAAGTTGCAGCACACC
>JAISJJ010000137.1 GCA_031261585.1 Oscillospiraceae bacterium | reverse complement strand
CTGCGCGTTGTCCTGCGCGTTGTCCTGCGCGTTGTCCTGCGCGTTGTCCTGCGCGTTGTCCTGCGCGTTGTCCTGCGCGTTGTCCTGCGCGTTGTCCTGCGCGTTGGTTGTCTTGCGCGTTGTCCTGTGCGCTTGTGGGGCATTGTGGAGCGTCTGCAAGGGGCATATATCGGCAATATTTTGTATGCCAATTTGTATGCCAAAAGTTTTAATGTATGCCAATGTTTCACAATACGTTACGCAAAGCACATTCGCACAAACCGCCTGTTTGCAAGGCTTTACGCGACGTTACGGAACGACAAAAAATCTAAAATGTCACTCCCACTCAATCGTAGCGGGCGGCTTCCCTGTCACATCGTACACCACCCTGCTCACGCCGCGCACGCCGTCGACTATGCGGCTCGCGGCGCGTCCGAGGAGGTCGTGTTTCAGCGGGAAATACTCGCACGTCATGAAATCCGTGGTTTTCACGGCGCGCAGGGCTATTGTGTAACCGTGTGTGCGGAAATCGCCCATCACGCCGACGCTTTTCGTGTCCGTCAGCACCGCGAAATACTGGTCGGGCTTCACGCGCAGTCTGCCGACCTCCTCGCGGAAAATCGCGTCCGCAAGGCGGAGTATATCCGCTTTCCGCTTCGTAATATTGCCGATAATGCGCACCGCTAAACCGGGACCCGGGAACGGCTGACGCTCCGTCAGCGCGCGCGGCAGCTTCAACTCGCGCCCGAGCGCGCGCACCTCATCCTTGAACAGACCGCGCAGCGGCTCGACGAGCTCGGTGAACATCATGTCTTTCGGCAACCCGCCGACGTTGTGGTGGCTCTTGATCGTCGCGGACTCGTTCGCGCCCGACTCGACGACGTCGGGGTATATCGTACCCTGCGCGAGAAAGCGAATATTGCCGTGCGCCGCGAGCAGCTTCTTCGCCTCGTCCTCGAATACGCGCACGAACTCCTCTCCGATGATCTTGCGTTTGCGCTCGGGGTCTGATACGCCTTTGAGCTTCGCGAGAAAACGCTGTTCCGCGTTGACGCGCACGAAATCGACGCGATTGACGAACGCCGCTTCCACCTCGTCGCCCTCGTTCAGACGCATCAGCCCGTGGTCGACGAAAATACAGTGTACGCGCTCGGGTATAGCCTCGGCGAGCAGCGCGGCGCACACCGACGAATCCACGCCGCCCGACAGTCCGAGCAGCACGTGTTCGTCGCCGACCTGTTCGCGTATCTCCGCGACCATGCGCGCGCGATAACCCGCGATGTCGTAGTCGCCGACCGCGCCGCAGACGTTGTAGAGGAAGTTGCGTATCATCGCGGTGCCGTTCGGCGTGTTCTCGACCTCAGGGTGGAACTGCGTCGCGTACAGCTTGCGCTTCACGTCAGCCATCGCGGCGTTCGCGCAGTCAGCGGTCGACGCAATCGTCCTGAACCCGTCGGGCATGCGCGTGACCTGATCCGTGTGCGACATCAGCCCGATCTGCGACGTGGACAACCCCGCGAACAGCGGCGCGTCCGCATCCGCGCTCACGCTTTTGCGCCCGTACTCACTCGTTTGGCACGGCGACACCTCGCCGCCGAGCGTGTATGCCATGAGCTGCATACCGTAGCATATACCGAGCACGGGTATGCCGAGTTCAAACAGCGATCTGTCACAGCGCGGCGCACCGTCGCGGTACACGCTGTCGGGTCCGCCCGTGAGAATGATGCCGATAGGCGCGAGCCGTTTCAGTTCATCGACGGGCGTACTCCCCCGCAGAATCTCCGACGACACGCGGCACTCCCGCACACGCCGCGCAATAAGCTCCTTGTACTGTCCGCCGAAATCGAGGACGATTACGCGCTGGTTCATATATTACCTCCAAATCAAACGAGACGCGATACGAAATCGCGTCTGTTTGCAATATAAATACGTTTGTTAACAGGTTACGGGTTGGCGCGAACCGTGACGGTCACGGGCGGATAATCCCCTATCGTGACGGTCAGCGTCGCGTTACCCTTACCCGTCCACTGCGCTGTCGCGGCTAACGGGTTGCCGATGTCGGGTACGATGTCAAACACATCGGGGTTGCTGCTCGTCCACACAGGCGTAAGCCCGAGCGTCGTGAGAATACCCTCAGGCTCGACTTTGAGCGTCAGCGGCAGTTTCTCGCTTCTCGAAAGCGTAAATTCAGGTTCGTTACTGCTCTGTCCCGGCAGTGCCGACCCTCTGTACAGCACCTGAACCTTCGTTATCGTCGGCTCAGGGGTCGACGGTGTCTCAGTCGGAGACGGCTCAGGCGGGGTAAGCGACGGCGTGGCTGTCACAATGTCGTTCGTTATGGTGGGCGTCGGCGACGGCGGAACATTCGGATCTGGCTCAGCCTTGTTCGCCGTGGCGAGAATTATACCCACCGCGATTACGATCAGGGCGAGCACGACGATGCCGATGATCATCTTACCTCGGAAATTTTCCGTGTCGTGCGCGTGTTTACCCGCCGTTCCGCGGCGCGCACCGCAGTACGGGCATCTCGCCTTGAATGCGGAGTAGTATCGGTCGCACTTTGCGCACTTTACCTCAGAAATCCTTGCCATATTACCCTCCTTTTACCTATGCGTTCGCGTTTTTTGAGCGCGTTATCACACCAACGCGTTTGTGTCGCGGGCGATCACGAGTTCCTCATTCGTCGGTATGACGAATACGCGCACCTTTGAATCCGCGCCTGTGATCTCGATTTCGCCGCGTTTTGCGTTCTCCTCGACGTTCACCGTCACACCGAACGCCGCGAGATACGCGATAATCCTCTCGCGCGTCTCGGGGCTGTTCTCTCCGAGACCCGCCGTGAATACGATTGCGTCCGCGCCGCCGAGTACCGCTATGTAGGACGCGGCTATCTTCGCGACGTTGTAGTAGAAGATTTCGAGCGCGAGTTTTGAGCGTCGCGCCAACTCGGGGTCAGCCGCCTGCTCCGCGAGATCGGGGTTCGGACTGCGTTGGTCGCCCGCGACGAACTCGACATCGCGGAAATCGGACGAGACGCCCGACACGCCGTAAATACCCGACTCGTTGTTGAGTACTTTCAGCACTTCGCCGACCGAAAATCCCTCTTTGTCCGCTATGAACTCGACGACTGCGGGGTCGATGCTGCCTGAACGCGTACCCATCGGCACACCCTCGAGCGGCGTGAGACCCATCGACGTGTCGATGACCTTGCCGTCGCGTATCGCCGCGAGCGACGAACCGTTGCCGAGGTGCAGCGTGACGACGCGTGAATTCGGCTTGCCGCCGAGCTTTTCAATCGCGCGCTCGGACACGTAACGATGGCTCGTCCCGTGGAACCCGTAGCGGCGGATATTGTGCTTCTGCGTGTACTCGTAAGGTATCGCGTAGGTGAACGCGTGTTCGGGCATTGTCGCGTGGAACGACGTGTCAAACGTCGCAACCTGCGCGACACCGGGCATCGCCTCGAAACATGCGTTGATACCGCTCAGATTGTGCGGATTGTGCAACGGACCGAGCGGGATAAACCGCTTGATATCCTCGATAACCTCTTGGGTGACGACGACGCTCGTCGCGTATTTCGGACCGCCGTTCAGTACGCGGTGTCCGACCGCGCCTATCTCGGAGAGATTCGCCACGACACCGTACTCCTCGGAGCCGAGCAGTGACAGGACTTTTTTGATTGCGACGGTGTGGTTCGGCAGCGCGATGTCCTCATTGAACGTCGGTTTGCCGTTTTGCGGCGTATGCTTGATGTGACCTGAACCCTCGGAGACTGCGATTTTCTCACAGATGCCCTTTGCGATAACCCGCTCGTCCTCCATGTCGAAAACCTGATACTTTACGGACGACGAGCCGCAGTTGATGACCAAAACCTTCATAAATTGTTGACGTACCCCTTGATTGTGTGATATAAATAACGTATGATGTACGCGCCATTGCGTCCACCTTCGCAATTTGCCGCTCGTTACTTTTAACGACATAGTATTATACAACAAACAGATTGGTAAAGCAATAAGTAATATGTATAATTTTCTACGAACTTTTCACGCCGTCGCCGTGATATGTGAGCTGAATCCGCCGCACGGCGGACATCTCGCGCTGTTCCGCAAGATTCGCGCGATAACCGACGCGCCGATAGTCGCGGTCATGAGCGGCAACTTCGTCCAGCGCGGCGAACCCGCTATCTTCCCGAAACGTGACCGCGCACTCGCGGCACTGCGTCTCGGCGCGGAACTCGTGATCGAACTGCCCGTCGGATTCGCGCTGTCGTCGGCGGAGCGTTTCGCACTCGGCGGTGTCGCGCTCGCGGACGCGATAGGTGCCGACGCGCTGGCGTTCGGGTGCGAGTGCGGTGAGCTTGAACCGTTGGCGCGCATCGCCGACGTGCTGGACTCCCGCGATGCCGAAACACTGACGCGCGAGTATATCGCGGCGGGTGAATCGTTCGCCGCGGCGCGCTCACACGCGGTCGAGACGCTGCTCGGAGACGGTGCGGAACCGATTCGCGGCACGAACAACATGCTCGCCGTCGAGTATCTGCGCGCGATTCGGCGTTGCGGCGGCGGGATTACGCCCATCGCCCTGCCGCGCGAACCCGACGTGTCGTCGTCCGCGATACGCGAGCGTATCAAACGCGGCGGTGAGACGGATATCGCCGTGCCGCCCGTGTTTCCCGAAAATCTTGATGTCGCGGTGCTGTCGCGTCTCCGCAACATGGATATCGGCGAACTGCGGCTCGTACCCAACTCGGGGGACGGTGCGACTGAGCGTCTCATGCGCGCGGCGGCCACTGCGGGCAGTCTCACGGAGCTTGAAAACGCCGTGAAAACGAAGCGTTACACCATGTCGCGTGTGCGCCGCCTGATTCTCGGCGCGGCAATCGGACTGCGGCAGGTCGAGACACCGCCGTACGTCCGCGCACTCGCGATCTCGGGGCGCGGCGCGGCGTTGTTGCGCGATTCGACGTTGCCCGTCGTCACGAAACCGACGGCGGCGCGCAAACTCGGCGGCGTAGTCGCGGATTCAATCGAGACCGAATCGCGCGCGACAGACCTGTACGCGCTCGGATACGCCGATACGACCATGCGTCGTGGCGGCAGCGAGTGGCGGTACACGCCGATTGTCGAATAACTATCTGCGACGAGCGCGAAGCCAGTCGATAAGGCTCGGTATCTCGTCGCCGCCGAGGTCACGATAACGCGTGCCGTCGTCGTACTTGAAATCGGCGAGAGCGGGTATCCACACGAGGTGGTCAACGGGCGTTTTTGTCACGCCGTCGGGGAACAGATACTCATGCGGCAGAACGATCAGCCCGCTGTCCGCGTTTCCGTCGAGGTACGGGCGCATCGTGTTCCGCACGTTGTCGAGGTTCTGGTCGCCCTCACCGCAGACGTATAACACGGGCAACGTCGCCGCGCGCGTGAGTTCTTCGTCTGTGAGCGCGTACATGCCGCACATCGGCGCGGCTCCCGCGAATGTCTCGGGGTGCGCCGCAATCAGCAGAAACGTCATATACCCGCCCATAGAGTACCCGCCGACGGTTACGCGGTCGCGGTCGGCGTTCGGGTGTTTTGCCAAAAAGTCCTCCAACATGAGGAAAAACGGCTCGACGTGACGCGGATTCCACGAGAAACCGTGACCCTCGCGCAAATCCTCGTTGGCGCGCGGCGTGATTATGTACGCGCCGCCGAATTGCGTCTGAAAATCGTCGCGCGCGAAATTCGAGATCGGGTTGAACTCGAAATGGTTCGTCCACGCGTTCGTGCCGCCGTGCAGACCGTGCAACCACACAAAAACGGGGTATTTCGTATCGCCGACGGTTTTCGGCTCATAGTAGTTGTACTCAACCGCGAGACCGCCAGCGTCCTCGGGACCCCACGCGCTGTCGAATTTGCGAATCTGTTCGAGTATCGCGCTGTCGCCGAACGACGGCTCGTGGCTGACCCACATCTCGCGAATCACTCCGTCGTCGTCGAGCCGCGCGAAGAAATAGTCGTCCCAACCGTATTCGAGGTCGGCGACACGGTGCGCGAAATCGCTCCGCACACTCGCTTTCGCGAACATCCACGCGGGAGCGTCCGCCGCGAATTTGTACTCGTCGGCACGCAGACCGAGACGGATCACGCCGTCCGTCGGCGCGTACACGCCGTAACCCGTGATCAGCTTCTCCGCGACGCGCATCGCCGTGACATAACCCTCGCCGTCGAAGTCGCACTCGAACACTCCCGGCCATGTCGCCCAGCCCGTGTTGCCGTGCAAATCGTGCAGCCGCAGTACTTTCACGTCGACAAGCGCGCCGTCGATAACCGCGCGGTATACGTTGTGTTCAGGAACGCCGCGCGACGCGTCGACGTGCTGCGTGACGCCCGGTGCTTCAATGCCTGTGAAACAAACGAGTTTTGACATAATACTCACCTAATTTTCGGTGTTCTGCGGCTCATCCGTCGGCTCGGACGGTATGGGCTGCGGCTCAACCTCGCCGTTGCGGATTTTCAGCCCGTGTTCGACGAGAAGCGCGAACTTGTCGCCGTCCATCGTCTCGTGCGCGAGCAGATACTTCGCCGTCGCTTCGAGAATGTCCTGATTTTCGGTGAGAATCCGCGTACATTCGGCAATCGCCTTGTCGAATATGTCTTTCACGGCATCGTCGAGCGCGGCGGCGGTTTTTTCCGAATAGCTCTTTGTCTGCTGATAGTCGCGCCCGATGAACACGCTGTGGGTTGTGTCGTCAAACGCGATAGGTCCGATCTCGTCGCTCATGCCGTAGGTTGCAACCATTGCGCGTGCTATCTTTGTCGCGTTTTGGATATCACTCGACGCGCCCGTCGAAATATCGTCGAGCATCAATTTTTCCGCGATGCGCCCGCCGAGCGAGGACACGATCGACGCGAACATCTCACTGCGCGACGCGCCCTCTTTCTCCTCGTCGGGGCGGTACACGGTTATGCCGTTCGACTGCCCGCGCGGGATAATCGAGATGTGGTGTACGGGGTCGCGGTCTTTGAGGAAGTACCCCGCAACAGCGTGACCCGCCTCGTGATACGCGACTAATTTTCTGGTCTTTTCCGTGACAATACGGCTCTTTTTCTCAGGTCCCGCAATGACTTTCAGCGTCGCGGTCTCTATATCCGTCATCGTGATGACGAGCTTATTCTCGCGCGCCGCGAGCAACGCGGATTCGTTCAGGAGGTTTTCGAGGTCGGCACCCGTGAAGCCCGTCGTCGACTTCGCGATACCCGCCAAATCCACGTCCTCGTCAAAACGCTTGCCCCTCGCGTGGACTTTCAGAATCTCCTCGCGACCCTTGATATCGGGCATGCCGACGTACACCTGACGGTCAAACCGACCGGGGCGCAACAGCGCGGAGTCGAGGATATCCGAGCGGTTCGTCGCCGCGATGATGATAACGCCGTCGTTCGTGTTGAACCCGTCCATCTCGACGAGCAGTTGGTTCAGCGTCTGTTCGCGCTCATCGTGACCGCCGCCGAGACCCGCGCCGCGCTGACGACCGACCGCGTCTATCTCGTCGATGAAGATGATCGACGGCGCGAGCTTCTTCGCCTGATCGAACAGGTCGCGCACACGCGACGCGCCGACGCCGACGTACAACTCCACGAAATCCGAACCCGATATCGACAGGAACTGAACGCCCGCCTCGCCCGCGACAGCCTTGGCTATCAGCGTCTTACCCGTTCCCGGGGGACCCACAAGCAACACGCCTTTCGGTATGCGCGCACCGAGCGCGACGTACTTCTGCGGGTTTTTGAGGAAATCGACAATCTCGGCGAGTTCCGCTTTCTCCTCGTCGGCTCCCGCAACGTCCTTGAACGTCACCTTGCGTTTGTCCTCGGACGCGAGCCGTGTGCGCGCCTTTGAGAAACCGCGCGCGCCGCGATCTCCACCGCCGCCGCCGCCGACCGTGCGGTTCATCATCATGTTGAACACGAAGATGAACACGATCATGACGATGACGTACGGCACGATGGACAACCACGGAGACGCGAAAAAGCTCTCCTTATAGTTGTACTCAAAATCAGGGTTGTAGAACTCGGATTTCGGGTCTGCCGCCTCGTCGATGAACACCCTGTTGTCCTCGTAGAACATCGAGAAACTGTACAGCGAGTGTTCGACCTCGACGGTGCCATCGTACTTCGGGTCAGGCACTTTCAGCGTCATGCGCAGAGAACTGCCGACCGTCTCGTAATGCTCGACATTGTGCGTCATGAAGTATCGGTGAACGTCCGAGTAGTTCACTTTTGCGGGGTGTGTTCCCGCGCTCAGTCCGCCCTTCAAAATAAAGATGACAGCGAGAACGAACGCCACCGCCACAATCACGTAGAAGCCCTTGTCCCGCTGTTTCTTTTTAGGTGTTTTCGGATCCACAAACAATACTCCTTAAAATTCTCTCAATATTAGCTCAATTGTCCGCTCGGTCGGGCTTGCGAAGCCCTCCCGTTGCCAATGCTGATTGTAAACTGTTAATTGGAATAGATTTCGGGTTTCAGCACCCCTATATACGGCAGGTTGCGGTAGCGTTCGTTGTAGTCCAGTCCGTAGCCGACAAAAAAGTCGGGTTCGCACGTGAACCCCGTGTAGTCGCACAGGACATCGGTCTCGCGGCGCGCGGGTTTGTCGAGAAACGCGCAGATTTTCACGGACAGCGGGTCCTGCTCCGCGAGCAACTCGCGGATTCGCTTCAACGTGATCCCCGTGTCGAGTATGTCCTCGACGATCACGACGTGCCGTCCGCGCACATCGGCGTTGAGCTGCACATCGACGACGCCCGACGACACCGCCGCCGCCCCGTAACTCGAAGCGCGCAAAAACTGCACGTCGAGCGGGAACGCGCACGCGCGTATGAGGTCCGCCATGAACACGAAACTGCCTTTGAGGATTCCGAGGAACACTGGGTTCTTCCCCGCGTAATCCCCGCTCAGCGCGGCACCGAGTTCGGCGACACGCCTGCTTATTGTGTCCTCAGAATACGAAATATTCAGAATATCAGGGTGCATTTCCCCACATCTCCCACTGCGTTTTTCTGTAACTATATAGATTTCGGGCAAGCTGATGATAATCCTGCAAAGTATAACACATATAGGCGCAAATTTGAAGAGCTTTTTGAAAAATTCATAAAATTCATTAAATTTTACCGTCTCGGCGGTCGCGGCGGCAAAAATCGCACGGTTCCGCGCTCACGACGCACGAGAACGCCGGGCAGATCGAGACTGCGCACACCCGCCGTGCTTGCGCACAGTTCCAGCGTCTCGGCTATGCGCTCGCGCGGCAACCTGATCCCCGTGAGGTGATCTATCACGCGCGCGGCGACAGGACGAGGCAGTGCGTACAGCGCGCTCGCGGGTACTCCGTCGCCGACACTGTGAGCCGCGACGAAGTCCTCGGCAAGCTCGTCGAGATACGCGTCGTCCTCACGCAGAACGCGCGACGACGCGGCGGCGTGTTCGAGAAATCTCGGGTTGATCTCGCGCAGAACGGGTATCACGAGTTGCCGCAGTTTGTTGCGGGCGAACGCCGTGTCCGCGTTCGACGAGTCCTCGATGTGCGCCAACTCCTCGGCGTCCAGAAAGTCCTCAATCTCCGTGCGCGACACGCACAGCATCGGGCGTATCAACGCCCCGTTCACGGGTGGAATCCCCGCAAGTCCGCGCGCACCCGCTCCGCGCGCGAGATTCAGCAGCATCGTCTCGGCGTTGTCGTCGGCGTTGTGCGCCGTGGCGATCACCGCGTCGCCGAGTGACTGCGCCGTCTCGCGGAAGAACGCGTAACGCAGGTCGCGCGCCGCCTCCTCGATGCCGATACTGTTCTGTTTCGCGTAATCGCGCGTGTCCCCGTAGCCGATCGCGAGTTCAATCCCGAACCGCGCGCACATGTCGCGCACAAATTCGCGGTCACGGTCAGACTCCTCACCGCGCAGTCTGTGGTCGAAGTGCGCGGCGGTCAACGCGTAACCGTACTCGGGCGCGAGCAGTACGAGCGCGCGCAGGCACGCCGTCGAGTCCGCGCCGCCCGATACGCCGACCAGTACGCGCGATACGCCGAGCATACTGAACTCGTCCGCAAACTCGCGGATTTTTCCGATAAAATCACTCATATTCGTCGTCTCCATGGCGCGTTTCAAGACTCGTATACGTCGTGTACTCGGGTGTCCACCGTAGCTTGACGGTGCCGAGTTCTCCGCGCCGATTCTTCAAAATGATGCACTCGGCGACGTTCATGTCCTCGGTCTCCTGATTGTAGTAATCCTCGCGGTACAATCCGAGTACGATGTCCGCGTCCTGCTCAATCGAGCCCGATTCGCGCAGGTCGGACAGCATCGGACGCTTATTCGTCCGCGACTCGTTGTTGCGCGACAACTGCGCGCAGCACACGACGGGTACGTTCAGCTCTTTCGCCATAATCTTCATCATGCGCGATATCTCCGACACGACCTGAACGCGGTTCTCGTTGCCGTAACCGCGTGAATTGCCCGACGCGCTCTGCATGAGCTGCAAATAGTCGATCACGACGAGACCGAGGTTTTTCACGCGTCGGCACTGCGCGTTCATATCCGCGACGGACAGCATCGGGTTGTCATTGATGAGTATCGACGCTTGGCTGAGTTCTGCCGCCGACTGAATGATCTTGCTCCAATCCTGCGACGACAGACGCCCCGTTTGGAGCTTCTTGTTGTCGATCTGCGCGGCTGAACTGAGCAGTCGCATGGCGAGTTGATCCCGCGACATCTCGAGCGAGAATATGACCGCCTGTTTGCCGTTCGATTTCGTCGCGTTCAGCGCGATATTCAGCGCGATGCTCGTCTTGCCCATGCCGGGGCGCGACGCGATGATGATCACGTCGGAGTTGTTCAGCCCCATGATCTTCTCGTCCAGTCCCGACAGACCCGATTTCACACCGGGCAGTCCCCCGCCCGATTTTGAAGTCTCGGATATCGTCTGCACGAGCGACTGCATGATCTTCGACAGCGGTTCAAGCCCCTCGGAGTTGCGCCCCTGACGCAGTGCGTACACGCGCCGTTCGGCGGCGTCGAGTATCGTCTCCGCACCGCCCTCACCCGACTGCGCCATCTCGTGGATAGACACGCCCGCGTCCGCAATCGAACGCCGCAACGCGTAATCCCGCACGATCTGCGCGTACGACATGACGTTAGCCGACGACGGCGTGATCTCCACGATTTCGAGGAGGTACTGCATCGCGTTTTCGTTCGCGACACCCGCTTCCTCCATCTGCGCGGGGAGCGTCACCTCGTCGATAGGCAGTCCGAAGTTGAACATGTGTACAATCGTTGAGAAAATGTCACGGTTCAGCTTGGAATAGAAGTCGTCGGGCGACAACGCTTCGAGCACGTTGGGAACGCAACGCTCGTCGATCAGCATGGCTCCGATGACGGCGCGCTCCGCCTCTCCCGAGTGCGGCGCGGGTCCGCCGACAAGGTTGTCAGGCATTGTTATTCCTCGGTCACGATGACGTTAAGTACGCCCGTCACCTCGTGACCGAGCTTGACCTTAACCTCATACGTGCCGAACGCCTTGATGTGATCCGTGACGAGCTTGTTCTTCTCGACCGTGATACCGTGCTGTTTTTGCAGCTCCTCCGCGATCTCCGCGTTCGTCACAGAGCCGAACAACCGCCCCGCGCCGCCCGATTTCGCCTTGATGATCACGACGAACGACTCGAACTTCTTCGCGTTCTCCAACGCGGCGGCTTTCTCCAACTCGTCGCGCCGCTTCTTTGCGGCATCCTGCTGCTTCATCTTGTTCAGCGTCTCCGCCGTAGCCTCGACCGCGAGTTTGCGCGGCAACAGATAGTTGCGCGCGTACCCGTCGGACACGTCGACGAGCTGACCTTTTTTGCCCTGATCGCGGACATCCTGCTGTAAAATTACCTTCATTATATGTTCCTCCTACGTTGATTGTTTGAATAAATCCGCTTTTGCCCATGTAGGGGTGGGTCTTGACCCGCCCGTGCCGTTGGATAATGCATTTGCGCAACGGGTCGGTCAAGACCGACCCCTACGCGACATATGCGCGTAACCCACGCCCAACCCCTGCCCCCTTTCGGAAAGGGGGTGCCGACCGCAGTCGGCGGGGGTTTGTTCCCCGTAAACCCCGTCCAAACCCTCGAAACTGTTAACTGTTAATTGTTAACTGTTAATTGTTCGTCGTCGTTTTCCTCCAAATACTCGTCTATTGCGTGGATCAGGCGGCGCGACGCTTCTTCTATGGTGATATCCTTAATGCTCGCTGCCGCTATGGACTGGTTGCCGCCGCCGCCGAGCTTTTCGAGAACCAACTGGACGTTTCTGTGACCGATACTGCGCCCCGACACCGCGATCTCGCCGCCGCACACCGACATGACGAACGAACACGTGATGCCCGATATCGACAACAACTCGTCCGCCGCCTGCGCTATCACAACGCGCGCCTCGTCCCTGTCCGACACCGCAATCGCGATGTCGTGTTTATATACTTTCGCGAGACGCACGATGTTGTACCGCTGCATCGCCGTCACGTAATCGGACTGCATCATCGACTTCACGTCCGCCATATCGGCACCGCAACGCCGCAGATACGCCGCCGCGTCGAATGTGCGCGACCCCGTGTGAATCGTGAACGTCTTTGTGTCGAGCACTATGCCGCTGAGCAGCGCGTCCGCGTCCGATTTGCGTATATCCGACTGCTCGACGAGGTACTGCATCATCTCCGTCACGAGTTCGCACGCGCTGGACGCGTAAGGTTCGTTGTAGTTCAGCGTCGGATTGTCGATAAACGTCGCGGCACGGCGGTGGTGGTCGATAACCGCGATACGCGTGCAGGATTCGAGCAGCCCCGGCAACTCCGTCTCCTCGGGGCGCGACGTGTCGACGACGACGAGCAGCGTCTCCGCGTCCGCAATAACCATCGCTTCTGACGGGGTCAAAAACGCCCTGTCGTAGTCGTCGTCGCGGCGCAGGTGGTCGATGAGCTTCTGCCCCATCGTGCGCACCTCGTCGACGACGATGTACGCCTTTTTTCCGCGCGCCGACGCCGTGCGGTATATGCCCGCCGCCGCGCCGTAGCAGTCGTAATCGCCGTTGTGATGACCCGTTATGAGCACCTGCGAGCACGAGTCTATCAGCTCACCGAGTGCGTTCGCCATGACGCGTGAGCGCACCTTTGACCGTCTCTCGGGTGCCGCCGCGTCGCCGCCGAAGAACTCGAAATTCAGGCGATTCTTGATGACAGCCTGATCACCGCCGCGCGCCAACGCCATCTCGAGCGCGAGATTCGCGACGCGCACATTGTCCTCCACCGTCGTCTCGTCGCGCCCCACGCCGATGGACAGCGACGCGCGCGCACCGCCCGCCCCCGTGATTCTCCGCACGGCTTCAAGCACCGAGAACTTGTCGCGGCTGAGTTTCTCGGCGTTCTGCTCCTGCAATATCAACAGATATCTGTCGCGGTCGTATCGGCGCAGGAACCCGCCGATCTCCGCCGTCCACGCGGTCAGCGCGGTGTCGATATCGCTGAGAATTGATGATTTGTCGCGCTCCGACAGGTTTTTCAGCAGATCCTCGTAGTTGTCTATCGCGATAATCGCGGTCGCGGGGCGCGTCTTGCGGTATTCCTCGCTCGTCCTGTCGTACTCCGTCACGTCGACCCAGTACGTCGTCGCGGTGAGCGCGCTGCGTATCGTCTCCCTGTCGTCGCGCAGGAGCGTGCCGTACACCTTGAACCGCCGATCCCCGACTGCGACGACGCTCGGCGATTCGCTCTCGCCCTGCGCAATCCACGAGGTGTCGAACCCCGGCACGACGTCGTTCACGCCGACCTCAAACATGTGTTCGCGGTCGCTCGTCATGCTGCGCCAACTCTCGTTCGCCCACAAGATGTCGCCCGAGCCGAGGTAGAACATGACGACGGGCAGCGGCATATTCCACAGCGTGTCGCGCGTCGCGTTGCCCACGTCGTCTGTGACGCTCGCGATGTACTTGCTCATGCGCGCCATGCGCCGCCGCGAGTCGACGTGCGTATAGAGCGCGAGCAGCAGAATCAAGCCCCCCTCGACCACCGCGAGCAGGTGGTTGCCCGCCTCGAAAAAGTAGGTGATCACGGCGAAAACGACGAGTATTATGAAGTACAGCCGCATACTCGGCCGCATGAATCGCGGAAGTCGATTTTTCACGTTAATCCCTCCGTGGTGATTGGTTATTATACCGCATTTCGCCGCACAATGCAAGCGTTTTGTCAAAGCAACCGCCCCCATGATCAAGACGACCGTCTCAGTGACCGTCCTCTGCGCGAATTTGCGCGAAAATTCCCGACAACTTAATACTTCTGTAACAATATTTGAGTAGACCGCGTAACAATTATAAGGTACAATAGGTATGCAATGTGAGTGGTGAGCTGATCACCGTCGGTAAATGCGTATCGGTGATTCGTTTGTCGGCGATTGTGTGTGTTTCTTCATGCGGTACGAGTGCCGCGCTTGCATTCCTTTTTCATTTTTATCCTCTTCAATCGGGCGGCTCAAAAGCCGCCCATCTTTTTTGGCATTTTGTCATTCAGAGCGCGTTTTTTTGTCACTCTGAGCACGTCTTTGTCATTCAGAGCGCGTCCTTGTCATTCAGAGCGAAGCGAAGAATCTCATACGCGCGACTTTCCCACATCTGTCATTCTGAGCCTGCGAAGAATCCCCTTGATTATCGATTCATCTCGCGACTTGCGTCGCGGGCAATTTTAATCTTTTCGCAACCTTGTCCGCGCTCGCCGCGCGGCGTTACTTTCTGTCGGGAGAAAGTAACCAAAGCCCGTTGGAGGGAACGCACCGCGCCCTTCTCGCTTGCGTGAGACGCGAGAACGGCAGCGGCGGCGATGGTGAGCAGAAACCGCGACTTCCTTTAACCGAGGACGGCAGTATTTGCGGCGTTCGCGTCTAATCACTCCAAAACCAATCGGCGTTTCGGCAAATCGAGTGCGTCACGCCACATTAAAAGACAATGCGGCTCGTTTCGCTGCCGCACATTGGCGTGTGTCAGTGTCTTGGCTCTCGCTCGCGTGTCGCGGTTTGTGTAGGGGCGACCCTGTGTGGTCGCCCTGTTGTGGTTTGCAAAACCCCGACGGGCGACCAATGGTCGCCCCTACGGCGCATTATCCACCGTAACCCACCAAAACCCCACCTCCCTCTCAGAGGGAGGTGCCGTCCGCAGACGGCGGAAGGAGACCGCAACCCCCGTCCAAACCCTGCCCCCTTTCGGAAAGGGGGTGCCGACCGCAGTCGGCGGGGGTTTGTTCCCCGCAACCCCCGTCCAAACCCCCGAAATTGTTAATTGTTCATTGTACATTGTTAATTGCCGTCGCATTCTTTCCTTGACAATCACTCGCGCTCGTGATATCATGTCCGCAATCGAATAGTTGCCGTGCCGCTCGGTCTAAAGGCTTTGCCCATGATCGTACGGCCTGAGCGTGCGTACCGTGTTTCTGCGGTTTTCGCGCTCACGGGGTTGTGTTCGGAAACGATGCAGCCTTCACTTTTGAGAAGGGAACATTCATCGGGTGTGTATGCGTACGCGCCCTATTGACCTATCCCTTTTGGGGTGGGTTTTTGCTCTGTCGGCGGCTTTTCGGTAAAAACATTATTTTTGGAGGACCCCAATGAAAAAGCTGCTGTCCCTGCTCCTCGCGCTGGTACTCGTGTTCTCGATCGTCGGGTGTACCAAGGGCGGAACCACCGATCCCACACCCACGCCCTCGGCTGACGTCACAACACCAACCGATCCCACCCCCGATGAGCCCACGCCGACCGCGTCGCCCGACCCCGTGGAAATCATCGTGTTCGCCGCGACATCCATGACGGCGACACTCGAAGAGATCAAGACGCTGTACGCCGAGATCGCGCCGTGGGTGACGATCACCTACACGTTCGGCTCATCAGGCACACTGCGCGACCAGATCAAATCAGGCGCGGAAGCCGACGTTTTCATCTCCGCGGGACAGGCTCAGATGAACGACCTCGGCGACCTCGTCAACGCGGATACGCGCTATAACCTCGTCGAGAACCGTCTCGTACTCGTCGTCGCCAACGGCAACCCCGGCAATATCCACACGTTTGAGGACGCCGCCGACGCGGAGTCTATCGCAATCGGTGCCGTCAGCGTTCCCGCTGGCGATTACGCGCGCGAAGTGTTCACCTATCTCGGTGTTCTCGACAAAGTCGAGGCGAAAGCCACACTCGGCGAAGATGTCGGTGCCGTCGCGACGCTCGTCTCAACAGGCGAAGTTGACTGCGGTGTCGTCTATGTGACCGACGCGAACTCCAAGGGTCTTGAAATCGTTCAGGTCGCGCCCGCCGAAGCACTCACCTCAAAGGTGCTGTACCCCGCCGCCGTCCTCGCGGATTCCGCAGTTACAGACGACGCGCAGGCGTTCCTCGATTTCCTGAAAACCCCCGCCGCGTCTGCGGTGTTTGAGACCGCGGGCTTCGGTATCGTCGGCTAATCCCGATGGATCTCTTTCCGCTCTACAATTCGCTGCGCGTAGCGGGAATCTCGATGATTTTCACGTTTTTCATCGGGATTCTCGCCGCGTACTATATCGAGCGTCTGCCGCGCCTTGTGCGCGGCACGCTCGATGTGATATTGACGCTCCCGCTCGTCCTGCCGCCGACCGTAATCGGCTTTTTTCTGTTGAAATTATTCGGCAGGAACGGGTTTATCGGCGCGCATCTGCCGTTTGTCCTCGCCATGCGGTGGTACTCGGCGATACTCGCGTCCGTCGTCGTCGCGTTCCCGCTGATGTACCGCACATCGCGCGGGGCGTTCGCGTCGTTCGACAAATCACTGCGCCACGCGGGTCAGACGCTCGGGTTGTCCAACACGTACATCTTCTGGCGCATCACGCTGCCGAACTGCCGCGCGGGCATACTCGCGGGAACGATTCTCGCGTTCGCGCGCGCCCTCGGCGAGTACGGTGCGACGAGCATGTTTGCGGGCTACACGCCGGGCAAGACGGCGACGATCTCGACGACCGTCTACTACGTCTGGAAAGCGGACAACGAGGCGTTGGCGTACAAGTGGGTCTTGGTAAACGTCGCGATCTCCGTCGTCGTGCTGTTCGCGCTGAACTTTGTTGAGGGGCGGCGAAAACATGCTTGAAGTCTCGATAAAAAAGCACCTGATCGGTTTCGACCTCGATGTGTCGTTCACGGCGGAGAGCGGTGA
>JAISJJ010000091.1 GCA_031261585.1 Oscillospiraceae bacterium | reverse complement strand
GCCCCGCCGCCTCGCAGCCGATGAGCCGCACGTCGGTGTCGCCCAAAAAGTTGTAGAACGCGCCGATGGCGTTCGACCCTCCGCCGACGCACGCTATCACCGCCGCCGGCAGTCTGCCCTCGCGCTCCAGTATCTGCGCGCGCGCCTCGCGCGATATCACGCTCTGAAAATCGCGCACAATCGTCGGGAACGGGTGAGGACCCATGACGGAACCCAAAATATAGTGCGTGTCGGCGACGCGGCGCGTCCACTCGCGCATCGTCTCGTTCACCGCGTCCTTCAGCGTCATCGTACCCGACTCGACGGCGTGAACCTCCGAACCGAGTAGGCGCATACGGTAGACGTTGAGTGCCTGACGCTCGGTGTCCTCACGGCCCATGAAAATCTCGCATTCAAGCCCCAAAAGCGCGGCGGCTGTGGCGGTGGCGACGCCGTGCTGTCCCGCGCCCGTCTCCGCGATGACGCGGGTTTTGCCCATGCGCTTCGCCAAGAGTGCCTGACCGAGGACATTATTTAGCTTGTGCGAACCCGTGTGGTTCAGATCCTCGCGTTTCAGGTAAATGCGCGCGCCGCCGAGTTCGCGCGTCATATTCGCGGCGAAGTACAGCAGCGACGGCCGCCCCGCGTACTCGCGCAGCAGCGTGTCAAGCTCGCGCGCAAATTCGGGGTCGCGCTGCGCTTCAATGTGCGTTTTTTCGAGTTCTTGCAACGGTTGCATGAGCGTCTCAGGCACATACTGCCCGCCGTACAACCCGAATCGTCCGATTTTTTCGCTCATCGTCTCACCTCGTCGATAAATTTTCTGATTTTGCCGAAATCCTTTGCGCTGTCCGTCTCCACGCCGCTCGAAACATCGACGGCGTAAGGGTTCAGCGTTGTAGTCGCATCCCGCACGTTCTCGGGCTGCAGTCCGCCCGCGAGGAACCACGGCACAGTCGGCGGCGCAATCGCGCTCCAATCGAGTGCCGCGCCCGAACCGGGATTCACGCCGTCGAGCAGCACGTAATCCGCGCGCGTCTCCGTGGCTTCACCGCCGCGGAACGCCTTGATAATCGGGATATCCGCGCGCCGCCGCAGTTCGGCAATGTAGTCCTCGGATTCGCCGCCGTGGAGTTGCGCAATCCGTATCACACCTCGCTCGGCGATCTCCGCAATCTCGTTAATCGCCGCATCGACGAACACTCCGACGGGGACGATGCGCGTGTCGAGCCGCGCTGAAAGCGTTGCCGCGCGGTCGATTGTCACGCGCCGTCGGCTCGGCGCGAACACGAACCCCGCAAAATCGGGCAGACACGCGTTCACCGCGTCGATGTCCGCGTCCCGCATCAGCCCGCAGATTTTGACGCGCGTCACGACACACGACACCCGCACGCCGCGCCGAGCAACTCGCGTATCGCGGCGGCGCGGTCATCCGAGCGCATGAGCCGCTCGCCTACGAGTGCGGCATCGGCACCGCCGCGTTCGAGCGCGATAATGTCCGCGCGCGTGTTGACGCCGCTCTCGGCGACGAACAGCACGTCGTCCGCGATGTATCGCCGCAACCGCAGACACGTCGCCGCGTCCACGCTGAACGTGCGCAGATCGCGGTTGTTCACGCCGATGATCCGCGCTCCCGCCGCCTGCGCGGACTCGATCTCGCGCTCATCGTGCGCTTCGACGAGCGCGGACAGCCCGAGCGTGTGGGCGAGGTCGATAAACCCGCGCAACCGCGCCGTATCGAGCAGCGAACATATGAGCAGCACCGCCGACGCGCCGAGCGCGCGCGCCTGATAAATCTGGTAGTCGTCAACCGTGAAATCCTTGCGTAGCAGCGGTATTTCCGTCACCTGACGCACGTGCGACAGGAACGTGTCGCAGCCCAGAAACTGCGTCGGCTCCGTCAGCACCGAGATAGCCGCCGCGCCGCCGGATTCATACTCCCGCGCTATGTCGAGATACGGAAAGTTCTGCGAAATCATGCCTTTTGACGGCGACGCACGCTTAATCTCGCATATCAGCGACATGTCGGGCGACGCAATCGCGCGCTCGAACGCAAAATTCGGGTTCGGCTGTGCCGACGCGAGCGCGACCATGTCGAGACGCGGCACCGCAGACCTGTCGCGGCGCACCCGATCCGCCGCGGACTCCGCGAGTTTATGCAGTATATCCATCATGCCGCCCTATTCGTCGCCACGACGAAATCGTCGAGCTTGCGCATCGCCGCTCCGCTGTCAATCAGTTGCGCCGCAAGGGATACGCACCCGCGCAGCGTCAGATCGCGCCGTGCCATGTACAGGCACACCGCGCTGTTCAGCAGCACGATGTCACGTTTCGCGCCCAACTCGCCGCGCAGAATGGAGCGCGCAATCTCGGCGTTCTCGGCGGGGTCTCCGCCGACGAGTTCCGAGAGCTCACAGCGTTTCAGCCCGAACTGTTCGGGCGTGATGAAGTAGCTGTTGAGCCGCCCGTCAATCGCCTCGCATATCGTCGTGGTACCCGTCAGCGTGATCTCGTCCAACCCGTCGTGTCCGTGGACGACCATCGCGCGGCGGCAACCGAGGTTCGACAACACACTCGCGAGCGGCGTGACGAGCGACTCGTCGTACACGCCGAGGAGTTGGAACGTCGCACCCGCGGGGTTCGCGAGCGGTCCCAAGATGTTGAAAATCGTGCGCACGCCGAGTTCACGGCGCACGGGCGCGACGTGGCGCATCGCGTCGTGGTACACGCTCGCGAGCATGAAGCACATTCCCGTCTCTCGCAGGACGCGCTCGCTCTGCGCCGCCGTGAGCGTGATGTTCGCGCCGAGTGCTTCGAGCAGATCCGCGCTGCCGCACTTGCTCGACACGCTGCGCCCGCCGTGCTTAGCGACGGGTACGCCGCCCGCCGCCGCTACGAACGCGGACACGGTCGAGATGTTGAAGCTGTACAACTCGTCGCCGCCCGTACCCACGATGTCGAGCACGTCGGTGTCGGGTGTGAGCTTCATGCACTTCTCGCGCATGACCTGCGCGCACGCCGTGATCTCGTCGATCGTCTCGCCTTTTTGACGCATCGCGGTCAGAAACGCGCCCATCTGCGCGGGTGTCGCGCGCCCCTCCATCATCTCGAGCATGACCTCTCGCGCGCTGTCGCCCGACAGTCCGTCGCCCGCCAAAATCTGATAAATCGCTTCGCGTATCATTCCTCATTACCTCGCATTTCAAGAAAATTTCGTATTATCGCGTCGCCGCCCGTCGTCAGCACCGATTCGGGGTGGAATTGCACGCCGTAGAGGTTGCAATCGCGGTGTTTCACCGCCATGACCTCGCCCGACTCATCCTCCGCGATGATCAGCAGCTCGTCGGGCAGACTCTGACGTTCTGCCGCGAGTGAGTGGTACCGCGCGGCTTCTATGATCGGCGGCAGACCGCGAAATATCGGGCTGCCCGCCGCGAGATGCACCACGGAACGCTTGCCGTGCATAAGCTCGCGCGCATACGTCACCGTACCGCCGAACACCTCGCATATCGCCTGATGCCCGAGACACACCCCGAGAATCGGCACCGCGCCCGCGAAATGCCCGATTACGGTTTCGCATATCCCCGCGTCGCGTGGGCGACCGGGACCCGGCGAGATCACGATGTGCGTCGGGTTTAGCGCGGCGATCTCCACAACCGTGAGTTCGTCGTTCTTCACGACGCGTATGTCGTCCGCAATCGCGCCCAGCATCTGGTAGATGTTGTACGTGAAGCTGTCGTAGTTGTCGATAAGCAGTATCATAAATGTCACTTCCTTGTTTTGGTTTCGTGTATCGCGTCCTCATTTCAATGCCGTACATTGGCGGAGTGTTCAGGGTTCACTCGCGTTTCCCTCGTCCAACCCTGCCCCCTTTCGGAAAGGGGGTGCCGACCGCAGTCGGCGGGGGTTTGTTCCTCGTCCAAAACTCCCGTCCTAACTGTTAATTGTTCAGTGTTAATTGTTAATTGCCAAAACTCCCATCATCGCGCTCGCCTTGCGGACGCACTCGTCGTACTCGCGCGCGGGGTCGCTGTCGGACACGATGCCCGCGCCCGCCTGAACGTAGACGCGCTCGTTTTTGAGTGCCGCCATGCGTATGCCGATGCAGAAATCCATGTTGCCCGTGAAGTCGATGTAGCCGACCGCGCCGCCGTATGCCCCGCGCCGCAGTCCCTCCAACGTATCGATGATCTCGCACGCGCGCTTTTTCGGTGCGCCCGACAGCGTACCCGCGGGCAGCGTCGCGGCGAGAACATCGAGCGCGGACGTGTCGTCCCGCGCCGCACCCGTCACCTTCGACGCGATGTGGCACACGTGCGACAGACGCTTCACCGCGCGGTACTCCGCGACGCGGACGGTGCCGAATTTGCAGACTTTGCCGAGGTCGTTACGCCCGAGGTCGACGAGCATGTCGTGTTCCGCGAGTTCCTTTTCGTCGCTGAGCATCGCCGCTATCAGCCGCTCCGTCTCGTCGTCGTCCTCGACGCGCGGGCAGGTTCCCGCGAGGGGATACGTCGTGGCTACGCCGTCGCGCAGTGACACGAGTGTCTCGGGCGACGCGCCCGCGAGCTGCAAATCCTCGAATTTTACGTAAAACATGTACGCCGACGGGTTGACCGTGCGCAGTACGCGGTACGCGTCGAGCAGGTCGCCGCCGTACGGCGCGTCGAACCGCAGCGACGGCACGCATTGGAAGATATCGCCCTCGAAGATGTGCCGTTTCGCGGTCTTTACGGCTTCCACAAACTCCGATTTCGACTTCGACGCGTGAAACGCGCCGAGTGCGGCGGCGCGCGGCTCGGGCGGCGTCTCACGCGAACCGCCGAGCAGCAGACGCTCCAAATCTTTGAGCTTCGTCACACCGTCGATGTAGTTGCGCTCCAAATCGGCGGTCTCGACGTTGATGATCAGCACGATCTTCTGCCGAAACGCGTCGAACGCGATCACCTTGTCAAACAGCATGAGCCGAAAATCGTCGTACCCCACGTCGTCCACGGCGTTCAGCCGCAACGATTTTTCGACGCGGCACATGTGCTCGTAGCTGACATAGCCAACCAGCCCGCCCGTCATCGGCGGCAGGTACGCGAGACGCGGGCTCGTACTGCGCGCCGTGAACTCGCGCAACAGCGTGTGCGTGTCGCCCGACTGCCGCGTAACCGTTGCGCCGCTGAGAATCTCGATGCCGTCCGCGTCGCCGCGCACGGTGAGTTTCGGGTCGAAGCCGAGGAACGTGTAGCGTCCCCAGTTCTCGCCGCCGGGCGCGCTCTCGAGCAGGAAGCACTCACTCCCCGCGCCGCGCAGCGCGTACAGCGCGCGAATAGGCGTGAGCGTGTCGGCGAACAACTCCATGCTCACGGGTACGAGCGTGTGTCCCGCCGCGACGGCGCGCGCCTCGTCCAATGTCGGTCTGATCATGAAAAACCTCCTGAATTGCAAGTCATTGCGGGTAGTTTTTTGTCTGAGAACATACAAAAATCCGTCCTCGACAAATAATTGTCAAGGACGGATAGTATAAACTATACCCGCGGTGCCACCTTGATTCGCGTAAAAATACGCGCACTTACGGAGTGCCATCACACCCCTCGCAACTCACGTATGCGCTCACGTCACAGCATTTAACTGCGCCCTCGGCGGCCCATTTAACGCACTGCCAGTATCGGATTTTCAGCACCCCGACTCTCTGTAACTGCATTTTGCGTCTTTACTTCCGCGTCAACGGTTTGGTGTCATTAAATTATTCGATATCATAACACATGCAAAAGCGTTTGTCAACACTTTTTTTCGGGTCTCGCGCAAATTTTCAATATACCGTCATTTTCAGTTCTCGTACCATTGCACAGCCCTAAACAGGTCATCATTTTCTCCGACCGAGGACACTGACACTTTCCCTTGGTAAACTAAAACACGTGTGTCCGTCCAATCCGCGTCAAAGCTCAGAATATCGGCTCCCCTCTCGTACCGCACTACATCGTGTGCCGCGTCCGACGAGGAGGTCCCATTACCTATCGCGACAAACAGAAAACCGTCCCGCTCGACGATATACGCGCGCCCCTGCATGCCTATGTAAAACCACAGCAGCGGTTTGTACCCATCTCCGCTCTTCTCGTAAACGCAAACCCGACCGCCCTCGGAACCGCCGCCCGTGCGCGTGACAAGCACTATCTCGGGTGTGCCGTCGCCGTTGATATCCGCGCGAATACCCTTGTACGCGAGGTTTATGTGCGGCGTATCGTATGATAGTTCGTCGTACTCGGCGCGCGTGAGAACCGCATTGTCCTCAAACAATGCGGGACCCAGATCGGTTGACGCAAAAAACGACATGAACTCGTCGTATGTGAGATATTCGGGCAGTTTCAGATCCGCGAGGAAATCACGCTCCCATCCGTCATGCCCTGTCTCCGCGTAATTAATTTCAGACAGGGTCTTGACGCGTTCTGTGAGCGCGTCAAACGTATCTTTCCGCGTCGCGGTCGCGCTTTGACGTGCGGAACACGCCCCCAACAGCGCGATGAAAACAACGCACACGCTCACCCACAATGCAATTCGTTTCATTGACTGTACCTCCATTTGTTGATTGATGTCATAACGCGCCGCGCAATGATACGCTGTGACTATTATACAGCAAATTTTGGGCGTTGTCAATGAATTACAGCGGCTGTAATGTTTGGAAAATATGGCGGCACTACAATTACGGTTTTTTTGCAGGGGCTGTTAACGTCGATAACGGCGACTTCAAGGAGTGGACAAGCGGCGTTGACATAATAATTGTGAGCGAAAATCTTTCGTAGGGGTCGGTCTTGACCGACCCGCCACAAAATCCTGCGGGCAGTGGAGGGCGGGTCAAGACCCGCCCCTACGACGACGCGAATCAGTATAATAACGCCGCCATATAACCAACGCCGTGCGTCCACGCCCCACCTTCAAATACTCTTGCGCAAATCCGCGAATTGTGCTACACTATACGCAATCAATATAAAACATTCGGAGGTCGTCATGGATATTGCAAAACTCACCGAACTTGCGAAAGACGCGGGGTTCACCGAGGTCGGAACCCTTGACGTCGCAACGCTTCAATTTTTGCCCGAGGTGCGCGACATGTGCGCCGCCGACAAGTGTCACATGTACAACCACTCGTGGGCGTGTCCCCCCGCGTGCGGAACGCTCGACGAGATGAGCGCGCGCGCGTTGAAGTACTCGCGCGGTATCTTAGTGCAGACCGTCGCGCAGCTCGAGGACAGTTTCGATTTTGAGGGCATGGGTGCCGCCGCAGAGCAACACAAACAGGCGTTTGTGAAGCTGCACGAGGTGTTGCGCGAACAGTACCCCGATCTGTTCCCGATGGGTTCGGGCGGGTGTACGATCTGCCCGAAATGCAGCTATCCCGACGCGCCGTGCCGCTTCCCCGACCGCGCGATTCCGTCGATGGAGGCGTGCGGACTTTTAGTGTCGCAGGTTGTCAGCGACAACGGCATGAAGTACAACCACGGGCGCGACACGCTCGCGTATACCGCCGCGTTTTTATTGGAGTAACCGTCTATGCGCGCTGTTTTCTCGTATATTTGCTGATTATAACCATGCAAACCGCTGCGAGAATCGCCGTTGCCGCGCCCATGATGAACGTCGGCACGGGTTCGCGGTGCAGTACCGTGTTCGATATCGCGTTGAACACGATGCTCGACACTCCGAGACCGAGCATCACGACGCCGTAGTTCGTACCCGAGTATTTCGAGCCGAAGAAGTCCGTCGTGACCGCCGCGTTTATCGCCGACGGTCCGCCGTACCCGAACGCAATCGCCGCGACGACGATGATGTACGGTATGCCCGCGATGAATGTCATGAACACCGCGCCGACGAGCGTGATACCGCACAGAATCAGCGACGCGTTGACGCGTCCGATCTTATCGGACACCGCCGCCATGATGAGCCGCCCCGCGCAGTTCGGTATCGCGGCAAAACTCACGGCGAACACCGCCTGTTCCGCGGTCAAACCGCGCGCGTTCTCGCCGAGCGTTGCAATCAGCGGACTTGTGAGGTTCCACGTGCCGTTGATGAAGAAGATGTACAGGAAAATGCACCAGAACGGCACTGTTTTCGCCGCCTGTGCGAGTGTGTAATCGCGCTTTGCCGACACGACTTTCGCGTTCGCGGGTGCTCTCGGCAACCCGTCGAAGTACGCCTTGTCGGGCGCGGAGATCATCAGCCACCCGATCAGCCCGAGCACGAGGAACACGCCGCCGAGGACGAAGAACACGCTCGAAAAGTTGACGATTTCATCGACCTTGAACACGTTCATCAGCCACCGAGACACGGGCGCGAACACGACGGTGCTCAGCCCGAACGCCGACACCGCAAGCCCCGACGCGAATCCGCGCTTGTGCGGCAACCACTTTTGGACGCACGAGATGCACGCACCGTACGCGATACCCGAGCCGAGACCTGCGATCACGCAGTACGTCAGTATGATCAGTCCGACGGTCGATTGCGTCAACAAGCCCGTCGCGCCCACGCCGAGCGCGAACATCACGACACCGATGAGCGCGGTCTTTTTCGAGCCGAATTTGTCGTTGATCATGCCGCCGATGAAGTTTCCGATAACGAACGCGAACAGGTTGTAGCTCGCGACCATCGCGGGCAGCGTCGAGTTGTCCGCAAGCGCGTACGCGGCGGGAAATTCGCGGCGCAGTACGCTCCAAATGTACAGAATCCCGACGCAGAGCTGGATTATGAGACAGCCCACGATGCTCGCGACGGGCGATTTGCGTTTTTGCATATTATATTGTATCCCCCTCTGATTATTTATCATTTCTGCTAATCTTACCACACCGCGCGACGAATTACAAGAGGTGTTTCGTGATTGATACAACGCCGATTCTCATACTCGCGGGCGGCAAATCGAGCCGCATGGGGCGCGACAAACTCGCGCTGACCGTCACGCCCGACGGCGAATCGCTGCTGCGCCGCGCCGCGCGTCGGTTCTCCGAGCATTTTTCGCGCGTCTACGTCTCCGTCGGTGAGCGCGAGACCGAAAACGTCGGATTGCCGACGATACGCGACGTTTTTCCGAACTGCGGACCGATATCGGGGCTTCACGCCGCGCTGACGACGCTCGGTTGCGGCGTGTTCCTCGTCGCGGCGGACATGCCGTTCGCGAACCCCGAACTCGCGAAGCGGATAATCGAGCAATCGCACGGCTACGACGTGACTTGCGCGGGAACCGAGGAAAACGTGGAACCGCTGTTCGCGTACTATGCGGCGTCCGTGTTGCCGCGCGTCGAGACGGCGATTGCGGCGGAGCGGTACAGTCTCTCGCGCGAGGTGTTGCGGCGCGTGAACACGCTGTACATTCCGATACCGAATGAGGGCTTGGCGAACGTAAACACACCCGATGAGCTGGAAAAAGCGCGAAATGCGGCAAATTCCGAAATTTTTAACTTGACAAACGAGTAAACGCGTGAGATAATACAAACAAAACGCTTATAGGAGGGTCTTTGCATGTCAAACAAACTGCTTTCGCTCGCGGGTATCCACATCTCGCGCGACGTGTCCGACGACGGTGAACCTGGCAGACTTGCCGTTGACATCGACGTACTGACCGTCATACAAGTTGTACTCGTCATTATCGCCTTAGTCCAATTCCTTCAGTCGAGCGTTCGACTTATTAAGTGTGCGCGGAGACGGAAGGCAGACGAAGAGTAAATTTTTCGCATACCGAAACGCTCCGTTGTATCGCCATACGCGGAGCTTTTTTGTTACCGCAACGCCGAAACGCGTTCAAGTTACTTAAAGGAGTTCGGCAATGACACTGCCCCCGACCAACCGTATCCTCGTCGTCGCGGGACACTACGGCAGCGGCAAGACCGAGTTCTGCGTCTCACTCGCCGTCGCGCTCGCGAAATCCGAGCCGCACGCGCCGCTCGCGCTCGTCGACCTCGACATCGTGAACCCGTATTTCCGCTCGCGCGAGGTCGAAAACGAGCTGAACGCGCTCGGTGTCAACGTCTACGCGAGCATGTACAAGGGCGAGATCGCCGCCGAGATACCCGCGCTCGGTGCGGAGGTGCGCGCACCACTCGAGAACGCCGATACGCGCGTGATCATCGACTGCGGCGGCAATGACGCGGGCGCGCTCGTACTGCGGCAGTTCGGCAAATACCTCACGCCTGAATCCGCAACGCTCGCATGCGTCGTGAACTTCAACCGTTTCGAGACGCGCACCGTCGCGGACGCTGTCGCCCACGTGCACAGTATCGAGACCGCGACGAAACTCCCCGCGTCGTACATCATCAACAACACGCACCTGCTGCGCGAGACGACCGCCGACACGATCCTGCGCGGTCACGAGCTTGCGGTTGAAACCGCAACATCTCTCGATACCAAGATGTTTTGTACTACATATCCTGTAGAAATCGCCAATGCGGACGAGTTGAGTGCGATTGCGGATTCGCTGTTCCCCGTCGGCATGTATCTGCGGAAAAGCTGGCACGACAAATGATGAGGAGCAAAAATTTGAAAACTACGCAGCGATTAGCCGCGCTTGTACTGTCAGTACTGCTCGTATTCGGACTCGGCGCGTGCAGGTCGGCGGAACCCGAACCGATGCCATCGCCCGAGGTTTCGGCTTCACCGTCACCGTCTCCCACAGCGGCAATTTCGCCGACACCAACGCCCACACCTACACCGTCACCCACAGAACCGCCGTCGGAACTCACGGTTTTTGAGCGATTTGACGAACTCGCGAAAACCCCGGGACTTCAAACTATCGGCGGAAATATTGAAGAGTCCGTTCGCGTTGGCGAACACCGTGAAGTCCGCCGCGATTTTGACGGTGACGGCGCGGAGGAAACGCTCGTAATCGACGTTTCTCTTATTGACGACCCTGACGGCAACGGGCCGAAACGCATAGTTTTCACGGTGAACGGTGTTGAACTCGTCTATGAAAACACTTGGAACGACGGTATAACGATTGACATTACGGATTTTGACGAGCGCGACCGCTACCTCGATATCTACCTATACGCAAGCGGCACCGATATTGTCGGTCGCGGCACGGTTTACCGATATGACGGGGAACGAATCACGGAAATTGCCTACTTTTGCGTCGTTACAAACGCAATTTGCACCGACGGTCAGGGGCATATTTACCATATCAACGAGGGCGGCGAGAATTACGAGCTGCTGGAATACGATATCGCGACAGGTACCGACACGATTTACGTAAAAAACACTTGAAGTTCTATATAATAAGGAGAAATTGAAACAGCAATGGCAAAATTCACTGTAAACATCGCGCCTGAGGTCTGCAAGGGTTGTGAACTCTGCATCTCTGTCTGTCCTAAACAGGTCATCGAGGTCTCAAAGTCGATCAACGCGCGCGGCTACTCCCCCGCCGACGCTGTGCGCATTGAGGACTGCGTGGGGTGTACATCCTGCGCGCTCGTCTGTCCCGACGGCGCGATCGAGATTTTCAAGGAGGACGAATAAGATGGCTGACACGTCAAAAGTCTTAATGAAAGGGAACGAGGCGTTTGCCGAAGCCGCGATTCGCGGCGGCGCGCAGTTCTACTTCGGCTACCCGATCACGCCGCAGAGCGAGATACCCGAGTTCATCTCGCGCGAACTCCCGAAGCGCGGCGGCAAGTTTTTACAGGCTGAATCCGAACTCGGTGCCATCAACATGGCGTAC
>JAISJJ010000016.1 GCA_031261585.1 Oscillospiraceae bacterium | reverse complement strand
CGGAAAGGGGGTGCCGCTCGCAAGCGGCGGGGGTTTGCCCTCGTCCAACGTCCCCCGCTCTCTCAACTCTAACCTCTAACCTCTGCACGGGGTGCCGTCCGCAGACGGCGGGGGTTTGTCCCCCCCGTCCCCCGTCACTCCAACCTCTAACCTCTAACCTCTGCACGGGGTGCCGCTCGCAAGCGGCGGGGGTTTGCCCTCGTCTAAGACCCTGTAACCGAAACACACAAACACAAACAAAAAACCGCAAATAAGGTGTATAATATCTGATGGAACTGCTATCCCCCGCCGCGTCGACGGAGGGGCTGCGAGCCGCCGTGCTGAACGGCGCGGACGCGGTCTACCTCGGTCTCGGCGCACACAACGCTCGGCGCGGCGCGAAAAACTTCACAATCGACGAGTTCGCAAAGGCGGCGGAGTTCTGCCGCGTGCGCAACGTGCGCGTATACGTGACGCTGAACACGCTCGTGACCGACCGCGAACTGTCGGGCGCGCTCGACATCGCCGTCGAGTGCGCGCGGCTCGGCGCGGACGCGTTCATCGTCGCGGATCTGGGTCTTGTGCGCGCGTTGCGGCGTGTCCTGCCCGATACGCCGCTCCACGCGAGTACGCAGATGAGCATACACAGTCTCGACGGCGTGAAACTCGCCGCCGCGATGGGTCTGAGCCGCGTCGTACTCGCGCGCGAACTGCCGAAATCCGAGATCGCGTACATAACGCAGAACAGCCCGATTGAGACGGAGGTGTTCGTCCACGGCGCGCTGTGCATGAGCTATTCGGGGCAGTGCTACTTCTCGTCCGTCCTCGGACGGCGCAGCGGCAATCGCGGCATGTGCGCGCAACCGTGCCGCGAGCCTTACGGCGGCACGAACACGGAGAAATACCCGCTCAGTCTGCGCGACAACGCGCTGTACAAGCACCTGCGCGAGATCGAGGACATGGGCGTGTCGTGCGTCAAGATCGAGGGGCGCATGAAGCGCGCGGAGTACGCCGCGATAGTCACGCGCGTGTACTCGAAGCTGATACGCGAAAAAACGGCGATATCGACGACAGACGAGCGCGCTCTGCGTGCCGCGTTCTCACGCGACGGGTTTACGGACGGCTATTTTGAGGGCAAGGTCGGCGCGCGCATGTTCGGCGTGCATGACAACACTGAGCAGGCGGACGCGGAACTGTTCCGCGAAGCTCGGCGCACGTACGCGATAGGTTCCGAGATTCAGCGCGTACCCGTGCGGTTCTACGCAGAGGTGCGCTCGGGCAAACCCGCGCGTCTCGCGGCTGAGGACGATCGGGGCAACCGCGCCGTCGCCACCGTGCCGCCCGCAGAACCCGCGTTTCACCGCGATTTGACGGCGGCGAGTTTGTCCACGCAACTGTACAAGACGGGCGGCACGCCGTTCTACGCCGAGTTCGCGAAATGCGCGGTCGACGAGGGGCAGTTCCTCCCCGCCGCGTCCGTGAACGAACTGCGGCGCGGCGTACTCGCGGAACTCAAAGACAAACGCCGCGCGTTCACACCGCCGCGCGAGGGCGAGCTGAAACCCGAACCGTTCACGGTGGGGCGCACTGATCCGCCCGTGTTCACCGTGTCGGTGCAGTCAGCCGACCAGATATCGCGCGAGATGCTCGACCTGCACCCCGCGATGGTGTATCTGCCCGCCGAGGAACTCGGACGCGTCGCGCTCGTGCGCCCGCTGATCGACGAGGAGGGCATCGAGGTGGGCATAACGCTGCCGCGCGTCATGCTTTCGACCGACATGGCGCGGTATGAGACGATTCTGAACGCCGCCGCAAAGGCGGGTATCACCGACGTGCTGTGCGGCAATATCGGGCAGATACCGTTTGTGCGCGCCCTCGGGCTGAACGCGCGCGGCGACTTCGGGCTGAATATATTCTCGTCGCAGTCCGCGCGGACGGCGCGCGAGATCGGGCTGACCTCGATGACGCTGTCGTTCGAGATGAGCGTACCGCAGATACGCGACTGCTCAAAGGAGATTGACGCTGAGGTGCTCGTATACGGGCGTTTGCCGCTCATGCTCACGGAGAACTGTGTGATAAAATCCGCGTCGGGCGTGTGCTCGTGCGGGAATTTTCGCGGTATCGAGAACCGCAACGGCGCGGTGTTCCCCGTCGTGCGCGAATCGGGGACGTGCCGTACCGTTGTGCTGAACTCGCAAAAACTGTTCCTCGCGGACAGGCTCGCGGATTTCCGCAATATCGGACTGTGGGGTCTGCGCCTATACTTCACCACCGAGAACGCGCACGAGTGCGCCGACGTGATGCGCCGCTACATGTCCGACGGCACCTACTCGCCGACGGGGTTCACGCGAGGGCTGTACTACAAGGGCGTGGAATGACAATTAACAATTAACAATGAACAATTGACAATTACGGGGGTTGGACGCGGGTTACGTGACCTCCCTCCGCCGCCTATCGGCGGTACCTCCCTCTATGAGGGAGGCTTGGACGGCGCGTTCCAAAAAAAGCCTCCCTCTCAGAGGGAGGTGCCGTCCGCAGACGGCGGAGGGAGACCCCCGTCCAACGTCCATCGTCCCCGCCCCCTTTCGGAAAGGGGGTGCCGACCGCAGTCGGCGGGGGTTTGTCCCCCGTCCCCAAACAGCACAGCACGCAGGGTTTGCGAACCCTGCACAATGGCAATAATCAAACGGATACATAATCAGCGGGGTTTACAATGCGAACTTTTCTCACAAAGCGCAACATCATCATACTCATCGTCGCGATTGTGATCGTGGCGTTCGCCGTCGTGTCGCTGAACACGGACGGCGGACCCGGCATATTCACGCGCGCGCTCGAGGGGTTGAGCAGCCCGCTCAAACGCGCGGCGGGTTCTGTCGCGCGCACGTTCGAGAGCATATTCGGCTACATGTACGAGTACGAGGACTTGGTGCGCGAGAACGAGGAACTCAAACGCGAGATTCAGAACTACAAGCTCGATTACAGCGATTCGACGGAACTCGCGGCGGAGAACGACCGTTTTCGCGCGCTCTTCGGGTTCTCGGCGCGACACGCCGACTTCCGATACGCTGACACGGCGATCATCGCGTGGGGCGCGTCGAACTGGGCGAGTTCGTTCACGATCAACAAGGGTTACGCGAACTCGACGGAGGTCGCGCCCATCAAAGTCGGCGACGCGGTGATAACGGAGACGGGTACGCTGATCGGGCGCGTGACGAGCGTCGGACGCGTGGACAGCACGTGCGTTTCCGTCGTCGATACGACGTTTTCGGCGGCGGTGAAGATCGGTCAACTCGGGGCTACGGGCTTGGCGCGCGGCGATTTCGCGCTGATGGGCGACGGGAAACTGCGGTTGTCGAACATCGTCGGTGAATCCGCCGTCGTCGCGGGAGACTCGGTGTTCACATCGGGCATGGGCGGCGTGTACCCCGAGGGGTTGCTTATCGGCACCGTTATCGGCGTGTACAGCGAGGAGAGCGGCATCGGCGTGTACGCGATTGTGCAGCCCGCCGCCGAGTTGCTGCGCGCCACGTACGCGTTCGTCATCACGGACTTCTACCCCGCGCCATGACACTGAGAAACCCGAAAAACCGCCGTAACATCACGGCGAACAAGTCGGCGACGCGCCGCGCCGTACGCGCGGTCGTGTTCCATGTGCTGTTTTTGATCGTCGTGTACCTCGTGCAGGCTCTCGTCCTGCCGTATCTGAGCCTGCCCGCGACGCCGCTGTTACTGCCGCTCGCCGCCGTAGGTGCCGCGATGGGGCAGGGCGGCACACGCGGCGCGGCGATGGGTCTCATAGCGGGCGCGCTGTGCGATATCTCGTTCCTGCGCCCCGTCGCGGGGTTCACGCTGTTGCTGACCGTGCTGTGTTTGGTCATCGGCGTGCTGTCGGACACGGTGATAGCGCGCGGACTGCTGAGCTACCTCGTGCTGTGCCTGTTCACGCTCGTCGTGTGCGCGGCGGCGCAGATGTTCCAACTGCTCGTGTTCGTGGGGGTACCGCCGCGCGCGCTGTTCGCGGTCGCGGGTCGGCAGACGCTGATGTCACTGCCGTTCGCGCTCGTGCTGTACCCGATATCGCGCGTGGTGTATAAGACAGATAAAGACAGTTGACGGATATAGACGGGGGACAAACCCCCGCCGCTTGCGAGCGGCACCCCCTTTGCGAAAGGGGGCGGGGACGATGGACGAGAGTTTTTTCGGTCGTTTTGCCCTCATCCAAAGCGTCCGCCGTCCACCGCCGCAACCCCGTCCAAACCTTGCCCCCTTTCGCAAAGGGGGTGCCGTCCGCAGACGGCGGGGGTTTGCCACGTCCCGCGCATATAAGCCCTTGCGCATTACGCGAGACAGGCAGAGGGCGGTTAACACGCCCCTACGTCCAACCATCGCTCTAACCTCTCATCTCTAACATCTCAAAAGGGGATTCATGTCCAAATTTTACTTCAAATCGCGGCTCGCCGTCGTGATCATATTCACCGTCGCGATACTGACGGGGTACGTCGCCGCGCTGTACAAAATCCAGATTTACGACTCGGAGATACCCGTCGAGGAGGCACTTGCGCCCGTCGTCGTCACGCGGCGCGTGGAGACGCTGCGCGCCAAACGCGGCGATATCCTCGACCGCAACGGAAAACTGCTCGTCTCGTCGCGCCCGTCGTACAACATCGTGCTGACGCGCGCCGCGATACTCGCGACGAGCGCGCCGAATGATATCCTGCGCGACGTGATACGACTGGTGTCGGAGTCTGGCGCGGGGTACAACGACGATCTGCCCGTGTCCATGGCGTCGCCGTTTGAGTACGACCCGAGCATGACGGGTACACAGCGCGGTCGTCTCGACAAATACTTTGAATATTTCGGCATAAAGCCCGAGATCACCGCGTCCGACTTCATCGTCTGGTTGCGCACACACTACAAAATCCCGTACACGACGGGCATCACCGACGCGCGCATGATCATAGGTGTGCGCTGGGAGCTGGAATTGCGCGCGATACTGAACATCACGCCGTACTCATTCGTCGCCGATGCACCGCCTGAACTCATCGCGCGGGTGGCGGAGCGCGCGCTGCCCGGCGTGTCCGTTGAGACGAGTACCGTGCGCGAGTACCACACGGAGTGGGCGGCTCACATATTGGGGTACGTCAACAGAATCCCGCCCGAGAAAGCCGAGTATTTCAAAGAACTCGGGTACCCCGCGGACGCGATAGTCGGGCGCGAGGGCGTGGAAGCCGCGTTTGAGCAGTATCTGCACGGTGTGGACGGCACGCGCACGGTGCGCCTGTCGGAGAACGGCGCGGTCGTCGACATCGTGAGCGAGACGCCGCCCGTCGCGGGGCAGAACGTCTATCTCACCATCGACATCGACGTTCAGGAGACCGCGGAGCGCGCGTTGGCGGAGCTTATCGCGGATATCAACCGCGAGCGTGAGGAGGAGGACCGCGAGCGGGACGACGGGATCAAGACGGCACTCGCCGAGAGCGGAGCCGTCGTCCTCGCCGACCCGAACACGGGCGAGATACTCGCGCTGGCATCGTACCCGACGTACGACCCCGCGACGCTGCTCGCGAACTACACGCAGGTGGCAAACGACCCGCAAAAGCCGCTGTTCAACCGCGCGACGAGCGGCACGTTCAGCCCGGGTTCCACGTTCAAGCTCGTCACGGGGTACGCGGGGCTGACGATGGGCGTTATCAATGATACCACGCGCATCTATTGCAACGGCTTGTTCGAGAAGTACAACACCGAGAAAAACGGCTGGTTTTTGGCGCGCTGCTGGATCTATCCGATAACGGGCGATGGACACAAATCAGAGACGCTGCTCGGCGCGATACGCGACTCGTGCAACGTGTTTTTCTACACCGTCGGCGACAACGTGGGTCTCACGGGCATGGTCAAGGCGGCGCGCGACTTCGGATTCGGGCAGAAAACGGGTATCGAGATCGGCGAGGCGACAGGCATAGTCGCCACGGAGGAGTACAAACTCTCGAAAAATCTGGGTCCGTGGGTTGCGGGAGACACGGTTCTCGGCGCGATAGGGCAGGGCTACAACCTCGTCACGCCCACGCAGATGGCGAACTACGTCTCGACGATCGCGAACGGCGGCGAGCGCAACACGATGACACTGCTGCACAGCGTCAAATCGTTCGACTACCTCGCGACGAACTACACGCACGTGCCTGAGATCGTGCAGACGCTCGAACACCCCGAGTATATCGCGCAACTCCAACAGGGTATGCGCGAGGTGGTGCGCAACGGCGCGGCGAAATCGGCATTTTTGGGTTTCCCCGTCACCGTGGCGGCAAAGACAGGCACGGTGCAGACGAGTGGCTCGGACATCAACAACGGCGTGTTCATCGCCTACGCGCCGTACGTCAACCCCGAGATCGCGGTATCCGTCGTCGTCGAAAAAGGCGGCTCGGGCGCGCGCATCATGGACGTCGCAAAGGCTGTCATGACGAAGTATTTTGAAAAATCGGCGAAGCTGCCCGTAGTAGGAGAGGGTAGTTTGAACCCGTGACGGCAATTGACAATTAATGTTTCAATTCACCCCCGCGCCTGTCCGTAAACTAAGGCTTGACAATACTTAGTGAAATAGTATATAATACAAATGTTAGTTTACAGCACACCTCGATTCCCATAATCAACAGCGGAGGTACTCCATGAAAATTTCTGCAAAGGCGCACAGTGCGCTGCGCATGATGCTGTGCATCGCGGAGCGCGGCGGCGACGGCTATCTGAGCCTCAAAGATGTCGCGGCGCAACTCGGCGCGTCGAAGCCGTATCTCGAACAGATAATGATCCAGCTCGGCAAGACGAACCTCCTGATCACGGCGCGCGGCGCGTCGGGCGGGTACAAACTCGCGGCACCCGCGAGCCGCATATCCGCGGCGCAGGTGGTGCGTGCCGTCGAGGGCGAGTTGACGCTCATACCCTCGTCCGACGGCGACGCGGACGACACCGAGATCATGGCGCGCGACGTGTGGCAGGGTCTCACCGAGGTCGTCACGAGCTACCTCGAATCCGTCTCGTTGCAGGACATGCTCGACACGCGGCAGACATATCAGGGGTACGATTTCAGCATTTGACAGGCGTAAATACGCGATGTAGGGGCGGGGTTCACCCGCCCTTTTGAGATGTTAGAGGTTAGAGATAAGAGGTTAGAGCGGTAGTTGGACGTAGGGACGGATGTCCTCATCCGCCCTGTTTTGTCCGCACTGTCATTCTGAGCGAAGCGAAGAATCCCCTCGATAATGCGCATTAGTCGGGGGATTCTTCGCGTTGCTCAGAATGACAGTGTGTTGCGGAGAATGACAGCGTCCGCGCCCCGTTGACCTCTTTATCCCAAATCTCGCGCGAATTTTCCATTGACAAAACGCGAAAATGATCTATAATAAAACTGCACAGGGGAGCTGGAGTATCCGAAGGCTGAGATGGGACGAAGAACAGTCCCGAACCCTTAATACCTGATCGGGGTAATGCCCGCGGAGGAAGAAAAAATGAATAGACACTCAAACCTGCGCACCCTCACGGAGGGTGCAATCAGCGTCGCGCTCGCGGTCGCGCTCAGTTTCCTGAAAATCGACGTAGGGGCGCAGGGCGGCTCGCTCAACTTCGCGATGATACCGCTCATCGTGTTCGCCGTACATCGCGGCGGCGTGGGGTGGGGCGTACTCGCGGGATTCGTTTTCGGTGTACTCAAACAGATTTTCTCGGGATTTGACGGGATCACGTGGGTGTCGATGCTGCTCGACTACTTGGCGGCGTACGCCGTGGTCGGACTCGCGGGGCTGTTTCACGGCAAACTCGGCGTTCGCGGGTACTTGTTCGGCGCGCTCGTCGGTTGCGTCGCGCGGTTCATCGTCCACTACATATCGGGCGTCACGATCTACGCGGAATACGCCGAGGCGACGTATCTCGGCGTGAACACGGCGGGACCGTGGATATACTCCGCCGTGTACAACGGGTTCTACATGGTGTTCAACACCGTCGCGGCGGTGGTGCTGTCGCCCGCAATCGGTGCCGCGCTGTCGAGAATCAAGTCAAAGGCTGTCAGATAAAATATTCGGGCTGTCGGAAAGTTAGCTTTTTCGGCAGCCCGAAATTATTCACATTTTCCCCTTGCAATTGCCCTTGAAACAGGGTATAATAACCGTGCGCTGCGATAGTCGGGGAGTCAGCGGTGCCCTGTTGCCTGCAACCCGCTACAGCAGGGATGAATTCCGACTCGCGGATTTGTGATGTGTCATAGCACCTGGTAAGCGGCGTTGACGAATCGGTCCGACGCAACGGCTGACAGTGAACCATGTCAGGCGGGGAACCGAGCAGCATTAAGCGGAAACAGCCGTGTGCCGTCGGGGTTCCGGTTCTGAGTTGGCTGCCGAGTACGCGGACATATCGCAACATTCAGAAGTCGGTTCGCAGCGCATTCTAAAAAAGCCCCCGCGGGGGCTTTTTTAGAGTTGACAGTTGATAGTTGACAATTACGGTGGTTTGGACGAGGGACGCGCGGGCAAGACGAGGGACAAACCCCCGCCGTCTGCGGACGGCACCCCCTTTCCGAAAGGGGGCTGGGGACGATGGACGTTTGGACGATGGATGGGCGATTGATGCCCCTCGGGGCATAGGTAATCGCCCCTACGACCTATTAAACGTCTCCGCAACCCCCCGTCCAACTCCTGCCCCCTTTCGCAAAGGGGGTGCCGCTCGCAAGCGGCGGGGGTTTGCCCCCCCGTCCAACCGCACACCGCAATACTCTACGGAGCTGAAAATGACATATCAAGCCCTATACCGCAAATACCGCCCGCTCGTATTCGGCGACGTTGCGGGGCAAAACCACATAACGGAGACATTGCGGCGCGAGGTCGAGATGAACCGCCTGTCTCACGCTTACCTGTTCGTCGGCACACGCGGAACGGGCAAAACGTCGTGCGCGAAAATACTGGCGCGCGCCGTCAACTGCGAACACCCCGTCGGCGGAGAACCGTGCAACGAGTGCGACGCGTGCCGTGCGGTGCTGTCGGGCGCGGCGACCGACGTTGCGGAGCTCGACGCCGCGTCGAACAACACGGTTGACCGCGTGCGCGAACTCGCGTCCGAGATGGCGTACACACCGTCTGTGCTGAAAAAACGCGTGTACATTTTCGACGAGGCGCACATGCTCACGTCGGCGGCGTGGAACGCGCTGCTCCAAATCATCGAGGAGCCGCCCGAGCACCTGCTGTTCATATTCGCGACGACGGACGCGCACAAGGTACCCGCGACGATACTGTCGCGGTGTCAGAGTTTTCACTTTCGTCGCTTAACGCCGCAGGATATCGGCGCGCGGCTGAAATTCGTTGCGGACGCGGAGCGTATCACGCTCACGGACGGTGCGAACGCGCTGCTCAGCCGTCTCGCGGACGGCGCGCTGCGCGACGGACTGAGTTTGCTCGACCAATGCGCGGGTTCGGGCGATGTCACCGAGGAGATTGTGCGCGACATTACAGGGCTGTCGTCGTCGGGCGACGCGCTGAAACTGTTGCGGCACATAGTCTCGCGCGACGCGGCGGCGGCGTTCCGCGTACTCGATGAGACGTACGCCGAGGGGCGCGTGATCGACGCGCTGTTCGACGAGATGTCGCAACTCACGCGCGACGCGCTCGTGTTGACGCTCGCGCCGCGTGAAGAATCGCTGCTGTCGGGTTCCGCGTCGCCCGACGAACTGCGGAATCTCGCAAAACCCGACCGTCTGCGGTACATGCTCGGCGCGATTGAGGACGCTCGGCGCGGTTTCACGCGCGGTTCGGGCGACCGCACCGCCGCCGAGTTCGCGATTGCCGAGATGATATCCGAGGACTTGGATCGCGAAGCACTCGCGGCGCGTGTGTCCGCGTTGGAGGAAAAATTGGCGGGCGGCACCGTCGTCGTACCCGAGCGCGTGATTCGAGACAGCGATACGTTGCAGAAAGACGCTTTCGCGCCCGATTTTGACGATGAGTTCGGCGAACCGCCACCCGAGTTTGAGACGGTTTACGAGCCGAAATTCGAGCCGCCGCAGCGCACAGAACCCGCGCGTATCGCGAAATCGGAGCCGAAAACGGCACCGAAATCCGACGACGAGCCGAAAAAACCGATACCGCCCGCGCCGCCGCTGCCCACGCTCAAAGCGGTGCGCGACGACGGAGACGCGCGCAGTGCCGAGGTATGGCGCGGCGTGATGAAACAGCTCGGCGCGTCGAAAAACGCGCTGCTCGACGTGATGTTGCGCGACTCGGCGGCGAGTATCGATGGGCGCAACGTCACGGTGCGCGTCGCGGGCGGCGATTTCGCCGTCGGCATGTTGTCGAACGCGCAGAATAAGGACGAGGTTCGCGCGCTGCTTGAAAGCGAACTGGGCGGTGCGGTGACGCTGAAATTTGTCGACGCGGAGACGGAGATCGCGGCGGCACCCGAGATTTCGGGGCAGGCGAGCATAGACGATCTACTGAAATTTGACATAGTGAGTGAGGTATAATCATGGCAAAGGGCGGATTTCGCGGCGGACCGATAGGCGGCGGCGGTCAGGCGAACATGTTGCGGCAGGCGCAAAAGATGCAGGACGATCTCCTGAAAATGCAGGAGGAACTCGAAACGCACGAGTATGTCGCGTCCTCGGGCGGCGGCGCGGTAACGGCGACCGTCACGGGCAAGCGCGAACTCGTGTCGCTCGCGATTGAACCCGACGCGGTTGACCCCGAGGACACGGAGATGCTGTCGGATATGATCGTCGCGGCGGTCAACGAGGCGTTGCGCGCGGCTGAAAAAGCGGCGAGCGACAACATGTCGCGGCTCACGGGCGGGCTGAATCTCGGCGGTCTGGGGCTGTAAGGTGTCGGAAACGCTGTATCTCGCGTGCGACACGCCCGTCGGCACGCTGTACGTCGGCGCGTCCGACGGTGCGGTCGTGTCGCTGAGGGCAACCGCGCCGACGAACGGCACATTCGGCGAAAATGACGTTTTGCGCACGGCGGCGCGGCAGCTCGGCGAGTACTTCGCGGGTGCGCGCCGCGCATTCGACGTGCCGATACGCCTTGCGGGAACAGCGTTTCAGCACAAGGTGTGGGATTCGCTGCTCGCGTTGCCGTACGGCGCAACCGTGACGTACGGCGAGATCGCGCGCTCAATCGGTGCGCCGAACGCCGCCCGAGCCGTCGGCAACGCGAACGGTGCGAACCCGATATGCGTAATCGTGCCGTGCCACAGGGTCGTCGCGGCGCACGGTCTCGGCGGCTACGCGTACGGATTGCCGATGAAAGAGTACCTGCTCGCGCTCGAGGGCGGGAAAATCTGAAATTAGCTGTTGACAAACGGCTCGCAGTCTGGTAAAATACATTCCCGAGGACGATTAGCTCAGTTGGTAGAGCATCCGCTTGACGTGCGGAGGGTCAGCGGTTCAAGTCCGTTATCGTCCACCACCTATTGTCAAGCCCGTGCTATGGTTCAGCACGGGCTTGATGTATTTCGATTCGCGGAAAGAGGGGCAAATGGGCGGCAAAAAGAAGTGGTACATACTGATACTGATGTGTCTCGGCATACTGGCGGCGCAGTACAGCCAATTTCTCATGTCACAACTCGGCATGACGTGGCTCGCGGCTACGGGCAACGACAACGCGGACACCGCGCAACGGTTCAGCACACTCATCACGGCACCGCTCATCGCGGGTGCGGTGTTGAGTTTGGCGTCGGGCGCGCTCGTCGACCGATTCGGTATCAAGCGGGTGCTGATGGTGAGCCTGTCCGTCATGCTCACGGGCGTCACGGCGCGTATATGGGTGACGAATTATTACGTGATGTTCGTCTGCATGGTGTCGATCGGCGCGGTGACGACGTTTTTCAACGCGAACATCATGAAACTCGCGGGTACGTGGTTCGGCACGATGGCGGCGTTCGCGATAGGCATATTCAGCGCGGTGAACAGCGTCGCGTCGGCGTTCGGCACCGTACTCGGCGCGGTTTTCGGCGACAATTACCGCGCGGCGTTCATCAGCGCGGCGGTTTTCGGGGCTGTGATCTGGATTTTGTGGGCTGTCACACCGGGCGTGGACGGCGGCAAGAACGCAACCCTCGGCGCGGCGGAGATCGAGCAGAAGCCCGCGATCCGCGAAGCACTCGCGGTGGTGCTGCGCAGCCGAAACGTGTGGATTCTCGCGGCGGCGATGATGTGCGTGAGTGTCGCGGGCAACGCGGCGGGACTGTTCCTGCCCGAAGCGTTCAAGGCGCGCGGCATCTCGGCGGGCGCGGCGGGTATCGCGACGCTGTTCGGTATTCTCGGCTCGGCGGCGTTCAACCTCGTGTCGCCGAGGGTGATCGGCAAATTCAGGAGACCGCGCGCGGCACTCGCGGTGATCGGCGTTATCGGCGCGGCGTGCGTGGGCTTTGCGTGGCTGCTTGAACTCGGTCCGCTGATGTATTTCGGGCTGTTCGTGGGCGGCATGTGCAGTTACGGGTTGACGCCCGTGCTGCTGCAACTGCCGCTGTCGTTTGCGGAGATCGGCAAAAAGTACGCGGGTACGGCGGGCGGTGTCATCGCGACGATTCAACTCGGCGGTTGCGTCATTATCCCGACGTACCTGTTGCTGCCGCTCAGTCACGGCAACAACACGGTGTTTTTCGCGCTCGAGGGTTCGCTCCTGCTCATATTCGCGGCAATAGCGTTTGTGCTGCCAATCAGATCAGTTAACAGTTAACAATTAACAATTAAC
>JAISJJ010000013.1 GCA_031261585.1 Oscillospiraceae bacterium | reverse complement strand
CGGAAAGGGGGTGCCGCTCGCAAGCGGCGGGGGTTTGCCCTCGTCCAACGTCCCCCGCTCTCTCAACTCTAACCTCTAACCTCTGCACGGGGTGCCGTCCGCAGACGGCGGGGGTTTGTTCCGTCCCGCGGCGTCCCCTACGAAACAATACAAAATCAAATCAACATCATACATCTAAGGAGGTTTTCATCATGCACGAGGGTCATTCACACGATCACGAACACGAGCACCACGAAGCGGGTTCTCGCGCCGAGGTGGAAGCGGTTCTGCGCTACACATTGCAGCACAACCGCAGTCACGAGGAGGAGTTGCACGAACTCGCCCACGAACTCGAAGCGTTGGGCTTGACGGCGGCGGCACAGGAGGTGCATTGGTCGCTCGACGACGCGCGGTGCGCCACGGAGCATATTGAGCGGGCGATTGCGGCAATCGACAATTAGGAGGTTACGAACATGTGCTTATCTACGGCTTATCGGGATTCAAAAAACGCCGATAACATCATCGCGAAGAACATCACGCGCATCACATTTGACGGCGACGACGTGGTGCTGACCGACCTCATGGACGATGATTTCCGCGTCACGGGTACGCTGAAACTCGCCGATCTTGTCAACGGATACGTTATAATAGACACTGAGGAGGTGGCGGCATAATGGGTACACCTGTTGTAATCGCTGTCGCGGGCAAAGGCGGCACGGGCAAGACGACGATCTGCGGTATGCTCGTGCGGTATCTGACCGAGCGCGGCAACCGCGTTCTCGCGGTCGACGCCGACCCGAACTCGAACCTCAACGAGGTGCTCGGTGTCGACGTGGAGACGACGCTCGGCGATATCCGCGAGACGCTCGCTATGAAAGAGCTGAACGCCGACCCGATACCCGGCGGCATGACGAAGGGCGAATATGCCGAGTTCATGATGTCGGGCGCGCTGACCGAGCAGGACGACTACGACCTCTTGGTCATGGGTCGGACGCAGGGCGCGGGCTGCTACTGCTACGTCAACGGTCTGCTGACGACACAGATCGGGCGGTACTCGGCGAACTACGACTACATCGTCGTGGACAACGAGGCGGGGCTGGAACACATTTCGCGCGGGGTTCTGCCGCACATAGACATACTGCTCATGGTGTCCGACGCATCGCGTCGCGGGATTCAGGCGGTCGGGCGCGTGCAGTCGATGGTCGAGGAGCTGAAACTGAACCCGAAACTTCAAGGTGTGATCGTGAACCGCGCGCCGAACGGCGTTCTCGCCGACGGTGTGGCGGAGGAGATCAAGTTGCAGGGGCTGACGCTTCTCGGCGTTCTGCCACAGGACGACACCGTGTACGAGTACGATGCGGCGGGCAAAGCGACGGCAGACGTGGACGAGGGGAACGCGGTGAAACGGAAATTGGCGGAGATTGTGGACAAAGTTCTGCGGAGCCTATGACAAGGTTCAAAACCGATCAGAATTTTGCAATTTTGTGCCATTCTGTGTAGTTTTCTGCAATTTTGTGCAATTTTGCGCAATTTTGATGTTGACAAACACGCACTGACGGGATATAATAACGGTGTTACCTGATTTGGTACACGTAAAGTAGCCCTCGGTGTGTAGACCTCCCAAAATTCGGGAAGTGTTGAAACCGAGGGCTTTTCATTTTACAGAGAGAGGTAATATAATGAAAACAGCAATCATGGTAGACGGCGCGTATTATCAAAAACGCATGGCATATCTGCTCGGGGCGAAGTCTCCTGATGAGCGCGCCGAAGAATTAATGAGATATGTGCATCGCCACCTTTTTGACGGCGGAGTGCAAACTTGCGAATTATATCGGATTTTTTATTACGATTGTCCGCCGTCCGAGAAAACGGTGTTTCATCCGTTGACGCAGAAAAATGTCGACCTCAAGAAAAGCGCGTTATACGCGTGGTCGAAAGGCTTTCACAACGCGCTGATGAACAAACGCAAAGTCGCGATACGGCTTGGCGAGCTTTTAGAGAGTTCCGCAGGGTATGTGCTGACATCTGACGCTTTGAAGCGTCTCTGCCGCAACGATATCGGCGTTTCCGACTTGACAGAGCAGGATTTCTATCTTGACATAAAGCAAAAGGGCGTTGACATGAGAATCGGGCTTGATACTGCATCGTTGGCGCAAAAACGGCTCGTAGATCAAATTGTTCTCATTGCGGGCGACAGTGATTTTGTTCCCGCAGCGAAACACGCCCGCCGCGAGGGTATAGATTTCATTCTTGACCCACTGTGGCAGAATATCAAACCGAGCTTGAACGAGCACATCGACGGTTTACGCACACGCATTAGCAAGCCGCCGAACCACATATCCGATCCGCTATACAAGGGTAATAAGAATATTGCCGACGATCAAAGCGAAAACTAACAGCTACCACAAAAATTTTAACACAGGAGGAACCCCCCATGTCACTATTCGATCTGATCTACGGCGGCGCGAACGCCGTTGCGGGGCTCACGGAGACCGCAGTCAACGACGCAATTCAGACGCACGGGGCGGACGCGAAAGTCGCGTTCCCCGACACCGCGTATTTTCTGCCGACGATCTACGCCGCTACGGGCGTAAAAGTCAAGACGGCGGGCGATCTTACCGCATGTGTCGGCGTGTTGAAATCGCTCATCTCGAACAAGCCCGAACTCGGCGACGCGCTGAACGCGGGTCTCGCGACCGCCGTCGGCGCGGAGATTCTCGAAGCTCTGAAATGGCTCGACAACGACGCGCCCTACGCTGACGACTTTGGGATCGGCTTCGTACCCGACCCCGTTATCCGCTCGCTCGGCGTACCGCTCGTGACGGGGGATATCCCCGGTGTCGCGGTCATACTGGGCAAGGCGGACGACCCGATAACCGTCGCGACGGTCGTGCGCGAGTACCAGACCAAGGGGATACTGTCGTTTTTGATCGGCGACGTGATCGACCAGTGTCTCAGCGAGAACATCAAGATGGGCGTTGACTACCGCGTCGTGCCGCTCGGACACGATGTGACCGCCGTGACGCACGTCGTCACCGTCGCGATACGCGCCGCGCTCATCTTCGGCGCGGTGCCGCCCGGTGATCTCGGCGCGCTGCTCGCTTACACGAAAGAGCGCGTTCCCGCGTTCGTCAACGCGTTCGGTGCGCTGAACGAGGTCATCGTCGCGGCGGGCGCGGGCGCAATCGCGCTCGGTTTCCCCGTGCTGGTCGACAGCGACATCGGCGATCTCGCCGTACCCGACGCGCTCGAATACGCCGCCGACCCGATATCCATCGTCACGCGCAGTATCAGTCTGCGCGGTATCAAGGTCAAGACGAAGGATATGGATATATGCATGGGCTACGCTCAGGCGTTCGAGGGCGAGATCATCAAAAAAGCGGACACCCACGCCGAGTTTTACAGCGGCAACAACCCGACCGCCGAGCTGGTGATTCAGCGCGAGCCGAGCGAGATCACAGACCACAAGATAACGATCATCGGACCCGATATCGACGGCGACGGCTCGGAGATCGTGTCGCTCCCGCTCGCGACGTACGTCGAGGTGGCGGGCGCGAAGATGCAGCACGACTTTGAACCCGTCATCGAGCGCAAGATTCACCACTGGCTGAACTACATCGAGGGCATCATGCACACGGGACAGCGCAATATGTTCCGCATACGCATATCGAAAGAGGCGTACGAGCGCGGTATGCGTCTGAAAGATTTGGGCGAGGTGATTTGGCACGAGATTATGGACGAGTTCTCGTCCGTCGTCGACAGTTGTCAGGTCACGCTCATCACCGACAAGGCTCAGGTGCAGACGCTGCTCGACGACGTCGCCACGCCGCGCTACCACGCGCGCGACGACCGCCTGAACTCCATGACCGACGAGTCGGTCGACACGTTCTACACGTGCATACTCTGCCAGAGCTTTGCGCCCGGTCACGCGTGCGTCGTCACGCCTGAGCGTCTCGGACTGTGCGGCGCGGTGTCGTGGCTCGACGCTAAGGCGACGAAAGAGCTTACGCCGCAGGGTCCGAACCAGCCGATAGCAAAAACGGGACTGCTCGATGAGCGCACGGGCGCGTACGAGGCTGTGAACCAAGCCGTATCGGACGCGACGCACGGCGCGGTGTCCCGCGTGACGCTGTACTCGCTTTTGGAGGATCCGATGACCTCGTGCGGGTGCTTCGAGTGCATATGCGGGATTCTGCCAGAAGCGCGCGGCGTTATCGTCGTGAACCGCGAGTTCTCGGGGCTGACGCCGAGCGGTATGACGTTCGGCGAGCTTGCGAGTATGACGGGCGGCGGCGCGATAACCCCGGGCTTTATGGGTCACGGGCGGCACTTCATCTCGTCGCGCAAGTTCATCTCGGCCGAGGGCGGCATCAAGCGCATCGTGTGGATGCCGAAAGAGCTGAAAGACGACGTGCGCGACAAGCTCAACGCGGCGGCGCAGGCATTGTACGGCATCGAGAATTTCACCGATCTGATCTGCGACGAGACAATCGCGGTAGAGTCGGACAAGGTGCTGGACTATTTGCAGAGCGTAGGACACCCCGCGCTGGCGATGGACGAAATATTTTGACAGTTGACAAGTAACAATTAACACGTCGTCCGCAGACGACGTACAAAGCGCAACCGCGCCGCAGCGCGGCACTTAGCGCGGAGTAATTACGGAGTTGGACGGGGTTGCGGTGGACGGGGGACAAACCCCCGCCGACTGCGGTCGGCACCCCCTTACCGAAACTGGGGCGGGGCCGGTTGGACGGTTGGACGTGAGACGGGCGATTAATAATCGCCCCTACGACCCGTTATCCAACGTCCCCGCAACCCTCGTCCTGCCTTGCCCCCTTTCGGAAAGGGGGTGCCGTCCGCAGACGGCGGGGGTTTGCCCCCGTCCCCGATATTGCGCAATCCCGAACAGCGGGACGCCGAGGGCGGCGTCCCCTACGGGTGCGAACCGCGACGTTTTACGTTACCCGTGTGTGCGGCGCGTTGACCTACGGCGCGCCGAGTCGTCGCGCCCTACGGATACGACCCGTTATCCAACGTCCCCGCAACCCCCGTCCAACCCTGCCCCCTTTCGGAAAGGGGGTGCCGTCCGCAGACGGCGGGGGTTTGCCCCCGTCCATCGACCCCTACGAACAACAATCATGAGGATCAAACATTTATGGCACAACAATTCACCGTTACATTTACCCCTGAGAACGGCGCGGCTGTCGAGATTACGACGGCGGGCGGCGAGAAACTGCTTGATTTGGCGCGGCGCGCGAGCGTCGCTATTGACGCGCCGTGTTCGGGCAACGGCAGTTGCGGCAAGTGCCGTGTGCGCGTGACGAGCGGCACGGTCGACGCGCCGCCGAGCCGCCACATCGAGGACGCGTTGGAGCGCGAGGGCTGGGTACTCGCGTGCGGCGCGACGGTCACGGGCGACGTGTCCGTGACGGTGCCCGATATCGCGTCGGCGTACCGCTCGCGGCTCGCGATCACGGATATGTCGTCGCCCGAGGAGCAGCGCATCTTCGCGGAACTGCAAGTGTCCGCGAAAAACGCGGGATTTGAACTGCGCAACGCGTACTCGTCGGTGCGCGTCACGCTCGATGTGCCGACGCTCGACGACACGATGCCCGACAACGAGCGGCTCGCGCGCGGGATTGCGGCGGCGACGGGGGTTGAACATGTCGTCGTGTCGCCGTATCTGCTCGCGAAGTTGCCGATAGTCCTGCGCGACGCGGACTTCTCGGTGCGCGCGTTCCTGAAAACGGACGATTCGGGCGTTACCGTACTCGATATCGCGGCGGGGTCGGATGACACGCCGATGTGCGGCATGGCGATAGACATCGGCACGACTACCGTGTCCGCGCTGCTGTGCGATTTGGAGACGGGGCGCGTCATCGCGCGCGGCGGCACGGGCAACGGACAGATTCGGTACGGCGCGGACGTGATAAACCGCATCGTCGAGCAGCAGAAGCCCAGAGGTATCAAGCGTTTGCAGGACGCAATCGTCGAGGAGACGCTGAAACCGCTGATCTCGCAGTTGTGCGAGGGCGCGAATATCCCGACCGCGAGCGTGTACGCGGCTATCGTCGCGTCAAACACGACGATGAACCACCTGCTGCTCGGCATAGCCGCGCAGTATCTGCGCACGGAGCCGTATGTCCCCGCGTTTTTCCGCACGGAACCCGTGCCACTCGGCAAATACCACCTCGGGCTGAACGCGACGGCGGCGGCTGAGATCGCGCCGAACATCGGCAGTTACGTGGGCGGAGACATCACGGCGGGTACGCTCGCGAGCATGATATGGAACGCGGACGAGTTGAGCCTGTTCGTCGACCTCGGCACGAACGGCGAGATCGTGTTCGGCAACCGCGACTTTCTCATGGCGTGCGCGTGTTCCGCGGGTCCCGCGTTCGAGGGCGGCGACATCAAGTGCGGTATGCGCGCCACGGGCGGCGCGATTGAGGCGTGCGAGATCGACGACGCGACGCTGGAACCGACGTATCACGTGTTCGGCGACGCGAAACCCGTCGGCATATGCGGCTCGGGGCTGATCGACATCATCGCGCAACTGTTCAAGACGGGCGCGATATCGGGCAAGGGCAAATTCGTGCGCGAATCGCCGCGCATTGTCCGCGAGGAGTACGGCGCGCGGTACATCTTGGCGTTCTCGCACGAGACGGAGACGGGACGCGAGGTGTTCATCGACGAGACGGATATCGACAATTTTATCCGCACAAAGGGCGCGATTTTCTCCGCGATCATGTCGCTGACCGAGTCGCTCGGGTTCAGCCCGCTCGACGCGGAACATATGATCATCGCGGGCGGTATCGGCTCGGGTATCAACATCGACAACGCGATCACAATCGGCATGTTCCCCGCACTGCCGCGTGAGCGGTACCGCTACATCGGCAACTCGTCGCTCTCGGGCGCGTATCTCGCGCTCTGTTCGGGCGGCGCGGCGGCAAAACTCGACGAGCTGAGCCGCAGCATGACATATGTCGAATTGTCCGCGCACCCCGGGTACATGGATCAGTTCGTAGCCGCGTGTTTCCTGCCGCACACGGACGCGAGGTTGTTCGATGTCAATTAACAGTTAACAATTAACGATTAACAATTGCGGGGGTTGGACGGGGGGACGCTTTGGACGAGGGCAAACCCCCGCCGCTTGCGAGCGGCACCCCCTTTCCGAAAGGGGGCAAGGACGTTGGACGTTTGGACGTGGGACGGGCGATTACTAATCGCCCCTACGACCCGTTACCCAACGCCTCACGCGTCTCCCGTCCCCGCGTCCAACGTCCAACCCCGCCCCCTTTCGGAAAGGGGGTGCCGACCGCAGTCGGCGGGGGTTTGTCCCCCGTCCAACGTCCCCCGCTCTAACCTCTGCACGGGGTGCCGACCGCAGTCGGCGGTGTTTGTCCCCCGTCCCCGTAACGTCACCCTCGCCGTCCCCTATGAAAGCGTTGGCGAGTCTATAAATATTGACGAGGATTCATCATGGCAAAGAGCAAAAAGAAGAAGGGCAAATCCGCGCCGCAGATTATTGCCGCGCGGCAGCTTGATGCGCGCACGAGGAAAAACAAAAGGGAGCTGAAAAAGATCAAGGCGCAGGCTAAGACCCCGCGCAAGGCGAAATCCAAGCCGCCGCGCAAGGTCAGGTCAAAGCCGATACGCAACCCTGTGATCGGCGCGGATACGGCGACAAAACCGCGCGCGCGGCGCAAGCTCACGACGGTACAGGTGGTTGTGCTCGTCGTCTGCGCGCTCGTGTTCGCGGTCTCGGCGTTCATGATCGGGTCTACGCTGCTCGGATACGCGCGCGGCAAAGCGGAGTACGACAGCACCGCGAGCGGCGCGCTCGGCACACCGCCGCCCGACACGACGTACGCGCCCGCGTCGCCCACGCCGACGACTACGGGTCGCCCCGTCGTCAAGCCGTCGCCCGATCTGAACGGCGATATCGACGATCCCGAGCCGTCGGAGTCGCCGCCGATTGAGATCATCGACGATCCCGCGCCCGACTACTGGCCGACCGTCGATTTCGACCTGCTGCTGAGCCAAAACAAGGAGTTCAAGGCGTGGCTGATCCTCCCCGGCACGAATATCAACTACCCCGTCGTGCAGCGCGACAACAGCTATTACCTCAACCGCACGTTCCTCCACGCGGCAAACCGCATGGGCGCGCTGTTCTTTGAGGAGAGCAACAACCCCGATTTCACGGATCGCCATACGATCATCTACGGTCACAACATGCAAAACCACTCGATGTTCTGGATACTCACGCAGTACCGTTCGCAGAGTTTTTACAAGGCGCACCCAATCGTGCGCGTCATAACGCCGCAGGGCAACTATATCATCGAGATTTTCGCCGCGTACGACGCCGACCCGAAAAAAGACACATCGTGGCAGATCGCATTTGAGGACGACGACGCGTACTACGACTGGATCGCGCTTCAAGTCGCCAAGTCGCGGATCACGACGGATGTGGAGCTTACGACCTCCGACCGCTACGTCACGCTGTCGACCTGCTCGTACGCATGGGAGGACGCGCGCTTCGTCGTCGTCGGCAGGCTCATCGAGACCGACGAGGGCGATTACCGCAAAGACGCGTACAAGGAGGAACACCCGCGTCCCGAGGTGCCGTGGCTCGTAGAGGAACCCGAGCCGTCGCCCACGCCTGAGCCGACACCTGAGCCGTCTCCGACACCCGAACCGTCGCCCTCGCCCACGCCGACCCCGATACCGTCGCTGCCGCCGCCGCCCACACCGACGCCGACGCCGACACCTACGCCAACGCCAACGCCCGAACCCACGCCGACACCTACGCCCGAACCCACGCCGACCCCGACACCAACACCGCCTGAACCTCCGACGCCGTCCCCGCCCGAACCCACGCCACCGCCGACTCCGCCGCCAACTCCGCCGCCCGAAGTGTCGCTACCGCCCGTGCTGCCGTCGCCGCCGCCAAACGAGGGGGATTAGGGGGAACGGGTAGACATAGCATGGAATAATTCGGTTTTTTCGTAGGGGCGGGGTTCACCCGCCCTTTCGCGTTCAATTGTTATACGCAAAGGGCGGGTTGACCCCGCCCCTACGTAAATTTCCTGTCATTCTGAGCGAAGCGAAGAGTCCCCCGACAAATGCGCAACATCAGGGGGATTCTTCGCTTCGCTCAGAATGACAGCATGTGGCGCAATGCAAAAAGGGCGGGTGTACCCCGCCCCTACGTATAACACGCAATGCGAAAGGGTGCGGCAAAACGCGCCCCCGCTTTATTGTCACGCCCATCGCCTGCCGCATATAATGCACCAACAAGGCTCGGAGGGTGAATTATGGAATACATATCCAACAAAATATCGGACGACGGCGAGCTGAAATCCGTCGTTAACCAGTTCCTGCAAACGGAGCAGGGGCAGACGTTCAACGCGCACCGCGACGAGATATCCGCCGTCGCGCAGTCGCGGGAGGGTGAGCGCGTGCTGAAATCGCTGTCGTCCGACGAACTGCGGAGCGCGGTGAAGCGCGGCGACACGGACACGATGCTCGCCGAGGTCTCGAAAGCGTTGTCCACGCCCGAGGGCGCGCGATTCTACGCGCAGATTCAGCAAATTTTCAACAAGTGAGGGCGGGAACATGAGCGATTTTCAGGACGCGCTCAGCAAGATTCTGAGTTCGCCCGAGGACATGGAGAAGATCGCCGCGCTCGCGTCGCAATTTTCGGGCGCGCTCGGCGGCGACGGCGAGACCGCGCCCGAGCGTGAGACCGCGCACGCCGACGGGTCGGTGCTGAACATGCTGTCGGGCATGGACCCCGCGCTGCTCGGCAAGCTCATGCGGCTGATGGGCGCGTACAGCGGGCGCAGCGACAAAGCCGCGCTGCTCGACGCGATGTCGCCGTATCTGAGGAGCGAGCAGCGGTCGAAACTCGCGCGCGCAACGGAGATCGCGAAGATCGCGCGCGTCGCGAAAGCCGCGCTCGGCGAGTTCTCGGGCGGCTCGGAGGGCGCGCAATGACAAGATACCTCGGCAACTCGGGCGAGTTCATCCGCGTCGACGATGCCGCCGAAGTAGGCACGGTGCGCGCGCCGATACACGAGCCGAATCATGAACCGATTGCGCCGATTGAGACGGCGAACGGCGCGCGCGGCAACGGTATGCGACACTCGCGCGGCGCGTTCCGACTGCCCGAGAGCATATCAAAAATTATCGGCAACATCGACGTGACGCTGCTGCTGATTTTCCTGTTTCTGTACATCACGAGCGGCGACGAGGAGTTCCTGATACTACTCGGCGCGCTCGTGATAGCATAAAAAAAGGGTGTCCGGTCTGAACACCCTTTTGTCGTTGCGAAAACCGCGACGGGCGGGTCCGTCCTCGCAACCCACGTCCAACCCCCGTAAACTGTTAACTGTTAATTGTTAACTGTTAACTGCCGTCAAGTCCCTCGATCACCCTAAATCTCACGACCTTCGCCCCAACATCAATCCCGCGCACGAACTCAGCCACGGCGGGTATCAGCGTCTCACCGCCGTCGCCGCGCACGACATATACGCCGTTCGACGGCAACGCGAAATAGTCTGAAATCACGCCGAACGTCTCGCCCGTCTCGTCGTTGACGGCGCGCGAACCGATCACATCGTCGACGAAATGCTCGTCCTCGTCGAGTTGCGCGTCGGATTTGCGCGCGTACACCATCGTGCCGCGCAGGAGATTTGCCGCCTCGGGCGTGTCCACGCCGTCAAAGCGCACGAGTACCGCGCCGCCGTGGACGCGCGACGATATCACGCGCCGCTCATCGCCGTCGCCGAGCCGCAACCGCGAAAATTGCAACACAAATTCGGGCGTGTTCGTCGAGGTCAGCAGTTTGACCTCGCCGCGCACGCCGAACGTGTTCACAATCTCGCCGATCTCGACAAAATCCTTATCCCGCAACGCCTAATCGAGTATGTCGACGGTGACGTTCAGCCCGCGGCGCGCTCCCGCGGCGCGCACAACGGTGCGAATCTCACGCGCAATACGCCCGCCGCGCCCGATGACCTTGCCCATGTCGGACTTGTTCGCGCGCAGTTCAAGCACGGTCTCGTTGCCCGCGACGCGCGACGTGACCACGATGTCGTCGGGGTTGTCCACGAGACTCTTTGCGATGTATGTCAGCAGTTCTGTCATTCCGCGATAATGTCAGTGTCCGCAACCGCTTCAACCGCGACTTCCGTCTCGACCGCGACTTCAACGACGGGTTCCGCGACGACTTCGACGACGGGCGCGGCGGCTTTCTTCTCACCCGCGCGGCGCAGGAGATGGCGCACCGTGTCGGTCGGCTGCGCGCCGTTCTTGATCCAATGCTCCGCGCGCGCGACGTCGATCTTGATCTCGGCGGGGTGCAGCATCGGGTTGTACGTGCCGATCTCCTCAATGAAACTGCCGTCACGCGGGCTGCGCGAGTCCGCGACGACGACGCGGTAGAACGGTGCTTTTTTCGCGCCCATGCGGCGCAGGCGAATCTTAACCATGATGTGTGATGCTCCTATATATGTTGTTATATTATCAAATACACGTTATAATACGGTATGTTGATTTTGTGTTGATTATTTCGCACACTTGTCAGAAACAGTGTAGGCGATTTTCGCGCAAACGGCTCTGAAATCTGTTCCAACCTCTCCGTTTGAAAACCGCAACACCTCAATGCCGAGCGAGTTAAAGACTGCGGTTCTTTCAGCGTCATATACGATACTCTCTGGTTCATAATGTTGCGAACCGTCAACCTCGATAACTAAGCGGGCTTTGTGGCAGTAAAAATCTGCTATATACTCGGCTATGACTTTTTGCCTTTGGAAACGCACAGGATAAGTGGAGAGGAAGTCGTACCACAGGTGCCTTTCTTGGGGTGTCATATTCTTGCGCAACTCTTTTGCTCGCGGTATCAGTTTTTTGTCATATTCAAGCGACATAGTTCGGTCTCCCTCCGTCCGCTTAGCGGACGCTCCCTCTTAGCGAGGGGCTTGGTTGTGCCGCGTCTCCCGCGCTAAGTCTCCCTCACAGAGGGGGATGTCACGCAGTGACAGGGGGAGATTGCGTCAGAACCGCTGTTTTGCGCGGTCTCCCTCCGCCGTCTGCGGACGGCACCTCCCTCTGAGAGGGAGGCTTGGACGTACCCACGCTCCCGCGCTAAGTCTCCCTCACAGAGGGGGATGTCACGAAGTGACAGGGGGAGGTTTCGTCAGAACCGCTGTTTTGTGCGGTCTCCCTCCGCTGTCTGCGGACGGCACCTCCCTCTGAGAGGGAGGCTTGGTTGTGCCGCGTCTCCCGTTCTAAGTCTCCCTCACAGAGGGGGATGTCACGCAGTGACAGGGGGAGGTTGCGTCAGAGCCGCTGTTTTGCGCGGTCTCCCTCCGCCGTCTGCAGACGGCACCTCCCTCTGAGAGGGAGGCTTGGACGAGGCAGGTTGCGTCTATGCGTCCCCTCACCCGAAAATCCCGCCTTTACGACCCTTTTTGCCGCCTAACATCCCCGGCAGCTTGCCTTTCGATATCATTTTCGTCATCTGCTTCATCTGATCGAACTGCTTCAAGACGCGGTTCACGTCGACCACCTCGGTGCCTGAACCCTTGGCGATTCTGCGTTTGCGCGACGAGTTCAGCACGTCGGGGTCGTCGCGTTCGCGCTGCGTCATCGACAGGATAATCGCCTCGATTTTGGCGAGCGCGCCCTCGTCGAGCTGCGCGCCCGCGAGTGCTTTCGTGTCCAGCCCCGGCATCATGCCCGCGAGATTTTCAAGACCGCCCATGTTTTTCAACTCGCCGAGCTGGTCGTAGTAATCTTGCAGCGTGAAACGGTTTTTCGCGAGTTTTTCGCTCATCTCGCGCGCCTTTTGCTCGTCGAACTGCTGTTCCGCGCGTTCGATCAGCGTGAGCATGTCGCCCATGCCGAGTATGCGGCTCGCCATGCGGTCGGGGTGGAACACCTCAATCTGGTCGAGCTTCTCGCCCGTTCCCGCGAACTTTATCGGCTTGCCCGTCACCGCGCGCACCGAGAGTGCGGCACCGCCGCGCGCGTCGCCGTCGAGCTTCGTGAGCATCACGCCGTCGATACCGAGCGCGTCGTCGAACGCTGTCGCGGCGTTCACAGCGTCCTGCCCCGTCATAGCGTCCACGACGAGCAAAATCTCCTGCGGCGACACGGCTTTTTTGATCTCGCGCAACTCGTCCATGAGCGTCTCGTCGATGTGCAGACGACCCGCCGTGTCGAGCAGCACCACGTCGTTGCCGTGCTCTTTCGCGTGTGTTATCGCGGCTTTCGCGATGGTCACGGGGTTCGTCTCGCCCATCTCGAACACGGGGATATCGAGCTGTTTACCGACTGTTTGGAGCTGTTTTATCGCGGCGGGACGGTAGATATCGCACGCGACAAGCAGCGGTCTGCGCCCGTTCTGCTTGCGCACGAGCGCGGCGAGTTTCGCGCCGTTCGTCGTCTTACCCGCGCCTTGCAAACCCACGAGCATGATCACGGCGGGTTGCCCCGACAGGTTCAACTTCGCGTTCGTGCCGCCCATGAGCGCGCACAGTTCCTCATTCACGATCTTGATGACCGTCTGCGCGGGGGACAACGCCTCGCGCACGGCTTCGCCCGAGCACCGCTCGGTGACTTTCGCGACGAAATCGCGCACGACCTTGAACGACACGTCCGCTTCGAGCAGGGCGAGCCGCACTTCGCGCATCGCGTCCTTTATGTCCGCGTCGGAGAGTCGCCCCTTGCCGCGCAGTTTTTTGAATACATTTCCGAGCTTCTCGGACAGAGAGTCAAATGCCATCTTGCCTGCCTTTTGGGTGAAATAGATAATTGATTGGGGTTGGGCGGGAACAGGACGGAGGACAAACCCCCGCCGTCTGCGGACGGCACCCCCTTTCCGAAAGGGGGCAAGGTTTGGACGTGAGTTGCGGCGAGGGACGAGGGCGCATTAGACGAGAGACGAGGGCAGAACGGGAAAAAACTCCCGTCTATCGTCCAACGACCCTGCCCCCTTTCGGAAAGGGGGTGCCGCTCGCAAGCGGCGGGGGTTTGTTCCCCGTCCCACTCTCGCGCAACTTTCGTCCAACTCCCGCTAATTGTCAATTGTCAATTGTTCATTGTCAATTGCCTACAATCTCTCCAACAACGCCGACTTATCGTCGCCGTCGGGCAACCGTTCGGCGATCTCACGCAACTCCGTGAGACGGTGTACGAAACCTGTCGCCGATTCGAGTTTTTGCAGCTTTGCGGTGGCTCGCGTGACGATGTCGCACACGCCCGACGCGGTTATGCCCACGCGGTCGGATATCTCGTAATACGACAGATCCTCGTTGTAGTGCATCTCCGCGTACACGCGCTGCTTCTCCGTGAGTGTGCCGCCGAACGCGTCGAGCAGCAGCGCGATCTCGACGGGTGTCAAATACTTTTGCTTCATAGGCGTGTATTATACAGCAAGTTTTCCGATTTGTCAAGACCTGATTTTACCACACAAATTCGCGCGCGCGCGGCGCATAATAGGCACGTCAACGCATGACTATCAATAAACGCCGTAACTCGGCGTTTTGGAGGAAAGCATGAAAACGAAAAGAGTTCTCACATTCGCGGTGGCGGTCGTGTCCGTCGTCTCGATGTTCGGTTGCAGCGCGAAAACGACAAAATCGCGCTACAACTACAACGTCGTATCGACGCAACAGCCGATGCAACCGCGCATTTCAACGCGCGCCGCTGCGCGTTCCCGCTCGGTGACGCCGAAAACCATACCCGACAGGGCGGCGACAAGACGTCCCGTGCGCCGCGCGAACATCACGCGCCGTTCCCGCGCCAACGTCCGACCGCGCGCAAATCCGCTGATGCGTTTCAGTGCGACACAACCGAGTTTCAGCACCTCGTATCAGCCCTCAGCATCAGCACCAATCCGATAAATACAGAACGGGGGTTACGGTTTGAACCGCAACCCCCACTTCTGTTTTCGGGACAAACACCGCCGTCTGCGGACGGGAACAGGATGGGGAACAAACCCCCGCCGTCTGCGGACGGCACCCCCTTTCCGAAAGGGGGCAAGGACGATGGACGGTGGACGTTTGGACGGGGGACGGGCGATTAATACCCCTCGGGGCACAGGTAATCGCCCCTACGACCTGTTGCTCAACGTCCTCGTAACCCCCGTCCAATCCCGCCCCCTTTCGGAAAGGGGGTGCCGCTCGCAAGCGGCGGGGGTTTGTTCCCCCGTCCTACTCTCGCGTAACCCCCGTCCCAACTGTTAATTGTTAATTGTTAACTGTTAATTGTCCACCGCCATCTGCCGCCGCAACCGCAAAATTATCCGCTTTTCGAGCCGCGAGATGTACGACTGCGAGATACCCATCATGTCGGCGACCTCCTTTTGCGTCTTTTCGGAGTTGCCGCCGAGACCGAACCGCATGATTATCACACGCCGTTCGCGCTCGGAGAGTTGCGCAATCGCGGCGCGGAGCTGTTCGCGGTCGTTCTCGTCCTCAAGCGGCTGCATCACCGCGTCGCGGTCGGTGCCGAGCGTGTCGGACAACAGCAGTTCGTTGCCGTCCCAGTCGGTGCTGAGCGGCTCGTCGAACGAAATCTCGCCGCGCCGCGACGACTGTTTGCGCAGGAACATGAGAATCTCGTTCTCGATGCACCGCGACGCGTATGTCGCGAGCTTGATGTTCTTCGTGATGTCGAACGTGTTGACCGCCTTGATCAGCCCTATCGTGCCTATCGAGATCAAGTCCTCAATGTTGATACCCGTGTTCTCAAATCGGCGCGCGATGTACACGACGAGACGCAGATTGCGCTCAATCAGCGTCTTTTTCGCGCCCTCGTCGCCCGCCGCGTTCCGCGCGAGAACGACAGCCTCCTCCTCGCGGTTCAGCGGCGCGGGCAGCGTCTCCGACCCGCCGATGTAATGCACGGATTCGGGCGGGCGCAAATGCAGACGCGTTAGCCACCGCGACAGAAATGCGCGCAATTTTGAGAACATGGTGAGATACCGCCTTTTTTAGATGTTTGAGGTTAGATGTTGGAGGTTAGAGCGGGGGACGTAGGGGCGTGTTTGCGGTCAAGGGCGGGTGAACCCCGCCCCTACGCAGGTGTGCGGATTGTGATTCACGTTTTGGTTACATCGTTTTCGTAGGGGCGGGGTTTACCCGCCCTTGATTATGTTTGTGTCTATTCGTCGTTTGATATTATCGCCGCGTATGCCACGTTGTCCGCCAACTCGTTGGGCGACACCGCTACTATCAACTCGCGCGGCGCACCGTCCACCGTTGCGTCGTCGGGGATAAAGCACAGCAGCGCGCCCGATTCGATACCCACCGCGTCGTACGTCAGCAGTCGGAACGCGACGGGCGTGAAATCAAGCAGCGGCAACGCGTCAATCGGGGACATGCGCAAAGCGTCGAGCAATCGTTTGCGCATATCGCGCGGGAACAACGCCGCAATCTCGCTCGCGGGTGCAATCGCGGCGGCGCGGTCGGATACGGGGTCGCGCAGGGTGTTGCCCGTGTCGATGAGCGCGCGGAGCGTGATCGTGCGGTCGCCGAGCGAGATCGCGAGTTTCGCGTACTGTGCGCCCGAGCGCGCGACGCGCCGAAAGATGAGCGTTATCACGGCGTAGCACGCGAGGAACGCGACGGCGAACACGCCGAGGTTGACCCGCGCGATGACCGCACCGCCGCCCGCGAGTTCAAGTCCCGCAACGGCTCCCGCCGCCGCCGCCGACAGCGCGAAGAATACGAGCGCGTACCGCAACAGCTTTTTCCGCAACCCGAACGAGCAAAGCAGCATCACCGCCGCCGACAGGACGCGGAACACGGGGTGCGCCGCGAGTTCCAGTCGCGGCAACGCGGCGACGACAGCGTACACCGCACCGATCACGGCACCGAGCGCGAGCCGCCGACGCTTCGCGGCGACACCGCACAGTTTCGCGGTGCCGAGCAGCAGAAAGTAGTCCGCCGCAAGGTTTATCAGGAAGAGTTCGTCTATGTACAGAACGCGCATATGCACCGCCCAATGCGTATTGCTTGTGACACGTCCAGTATAAAACACGCGAAACGCGAAATTTGTCGAATTATGGCGCAGGGCGATGGATTTTTCGGCGGGGGGTTGAGCTGTCATTCTGAGCGCAGCGAAGAATCCCCCTGACAATGCGCATTAGGTAGGGGATTCT
>JAISJJ010000124.1 GCA_031261585.1 Oscillospiraceae bacterium | reverse complement strand
GGTAGCCGCCGCTGTTGCCGTAGAGCATGTCGTAGATGTAGCCGACGATGGTGTTCATGCCCGCCGCGTTCAAATCGGTGCCGAACAACGCCACGGAGTCGCTGTACGCCTTGAACGCGCCGATAAACGCGGTAATGATCAGGTAGAACAGCATCGGCGATATCATCGGCAGCGTGATTTTTGCGAACGTGCGAATTTTCGAGGTGCCGTCCACCTTTGCGGCGTCGTAGTACTGCGGGATGACGGACGCGAGCGCGCTCGTCAGTATCAGCACCTTGAACGGCATGACGACCCATATCGTGTAAAAACACAGGACGAACATCTTCGCCCAATACGGACCGTCGATAAAGTCGACGGAACCGCCGCCGAACAGGTTGATCAGCAGGTTGATCAGCCCGTCGCTGTATGCCGTTTTCTTGAACAGAATCATGAACACGAGACCGACAGCGAGCGTATTTGTCACGTACGGGAGAAAATACACCGTCTGGTACAGCGATTTGAGCTTTTTAATTGAGTTCAGTCCCAGCGAGATGAGCAGCGCGATGCCCGTCGAGACGGGAACGGTGATGATCACGAGAATGAACGTGTTTTTTACCGCCTGTAAAAAGTACGGGTCGTGCAAAACGTAGGAGTAGTTGAACGAACCGACGCCGAAAAACGTCTGAGACGCGGAGTTGTAGCCCTCCTCGAACGAATAGATAAGCACATCGACGAGGGGATACACCATAAAAAACCCCAGAAACAGTATGGCAGGCAGCAGGTACAGCCAACCCTTGTTGTTCCGCTTATCCATTTGCGTCACCTTGCGCCGTGTCGTCTGCCGCAAAGAGTATGCGCGTCTCGGTTTCCCTGTTGAATAAAAACATCTTGTTGGGTTTCAGGGCAAATCGCACCGCCGCCGCCGTGAAATCCACCGCGCTCTCCGCGTCGATAATGGAGCGTATCGTCGGATTTGCGGACGCGTCGTGCGTGGAGATTACGCTGACGTCGCGCCCCATGACCTCCACGCGGCTGAGCGTACAGCGGAGCGGACCCGCGCCGTCGAGCACGAACCCCTCGGGGCGGATACCGACGTATACCGCCTGATCGGGAACGCCGCCGACATCGAGAACAGCGTCGTCGCCGATATAAAGCGTACCGCCCGCCACTCTCCCCGTGAACACGTTGATGGGCGGCGTGCCGAGGAATTTTGCGACGAACAGATTCACGGGGCTGTCGTATACGTCCTGCGGTTTTCCGATCTGCTCGACGACGCCGCTGCGCATGACGACGAGCATGTCGGAGATGCTCATCGCCTCCTCCTGATCGTGCGTCACGAACACGGTGGTGATCCGCGTCTCGCGCTGTATGCGCCGCAGTTCCTCACGCGTTTGCAGTCTCAGGCGCGCGTCGAGGTTGGACAGCGGCTCATCGAGCAGGAGTATGTGCGGCATTTTCACCAGTGCGCGCGCGATGGCGACGCGCTGCTGCTGACCGCCCGACAACTCGCTCGGTTTGCGATCCATCAGCTCGTCGATCTGGACAAGCGCGGCGACCTCGTGCGCACGGGCGAGCATATCCGATTTTGACAGCCTGTCCGCGCCTTTCAGATTTTGCAGCGGGAAGAGTATGTTCTGCTGCACGGTCAGATGCGGATAGAGCGCGTAGTTTTGAAACACGAGACCCACGCCGCGGTTTTCGGGCGGCAGATCGGTCACGTCGTCGTCGCCGAAGAATATCCTGCCGCTCGTGGGTGCTTGCAGCCCGCATATCAGATTGAGCGCGGTGCTCTTGCCGCACCCCGAGGGTCCGAGCAAGCCGATAAGCTCGCCGTCAGGGATTTCAAAAGTGAAATCATTGACCGCGACGACATCGGCGTGCGCCTTCTTATTGCGGCTCGGAAAGGTCTTTGTCAGATTCTGTAATACAACTTTCATTATGGCTTTTCCTATATGTATTCGGCTTGCGCAAGACAAGCCTGCGTACATTCTCTCCCACAGATAACAGATGAAGTTATATTAGCACTTCGGGCTGCTGTTGTCAAGTGAAAAACAGCGCGTGGGGTGTGGACATGTCGCATTGAAAATATGTGATACCATAATTGCGGATTCGCGTTGTCGTAGGGGCGGGTCTTGACCCGCCCGTTGTCCGCGTGATGCAACGGCGGGTCGGTCAAGACCGACCCCTACAACAGGCTCGCGCTCTATACCAATCCGTCAGCGTCATTTGTCCACGCCTACCCACAGCGTGGGGCAGGATATTATGCGGCGACTGCGGCACGATGTCCCCCGCTTGACTATCCTATTTCGTGACAAAAAACGGGCGGCTTCTGCCGCCCGTTTCGGTCTGCTTTACATCGTCAATCTCGCTTTGACCTGAGCGTTACGCCCCTACGGTTTTTCAATCCCAAGCCCTGCAATCCCCGCCGAGAACGTGATAGTCACCGTGTATCCGACGGCATTGCTTGCGGAATAGGTATATATGGCAATGCCCGCGTAATTCTCGTCCTGCGTTTCGGCGTTCGCCGTGAAGCCCTTTGCTTTCACCTGTTCCACGTAGGCTTTCACCTGCTCCACCGTGACGCCCGAAAACGCAACCGTAAACTCATTGCTGTACGTGTTCGCGCCCACAAGCGTAAAATCGGGTTTTGGCAGCAGCTTGGTAAATTCGTTGTCTGGCCAGTCGCCGCCCACTTGCCCCTGATTGCCGTCATCGTCCACATACGTCCACGTGCCGTCGGGGTGTTGGATAATCACGCTACCGTCGGGGTCTGTGAAAACCGCCGAGCCGTCCGCCTTGAACTCCAAATCGCCGCCGTCTGCACGTGCGGCGTCAATCATGGCTTGCCGCGCCGCCGCGTCATACTCGGACAGCTTGCCCGTGCCGCCGATAACGACCGACAAATCGGGGACATCGTCTGGGGTTATAACGCCGCCCTGTGATATGTCGGGGGTGCCGCTCGGCGAAGCGGGTGGTGTCGGTGTCGCGTTGTTCGCGGGCGGGGTTG
>JAISJJ010000079.1 GCA_031261585.1 Oscillospiraceae bacterium | reverse complement strand
CGCTCGCCGCGCGGCGTTACTTTCTGTCGAGAGAAAGTAACCAAAGCTCGTTGGAGGGAACGCACCGCGCCCTTCTCGCTTCCGTGAGACGCGAGAACGGCAGCGGCGGCGAGGGTGGGTAAAAACCGCCACTTCCATTAACCGAGGACGGTAGAATTTGCGGAGTTTGCCTATAATCACTCCAAAACCAATCGGCGTTGCTTCGCTTAGGCGAGACAAATGCGTCACGTCACATTAAAAGACCCTGCGGCTCGTTTCGCTGCCGCACGTTGGCGTGTGTACAGGTCTTGGTTCTCGCTCCTACGTCCAACCTTGCACCGTCTTGCGTAGGGGACGCCGCCCTCGGCGTCCCGTATTTTGGGTCTGTGCGTTATCCGGGGACGGGACGCCGAGGGCGGCGTCCCCTACGAAACCACCGTCCAACCCTGCCCCCTTTCGGAAAGGGGGTGCCGTCCGCAGACGGCGGGGGTTTGTTCCCCGTCCGCAACTCTCGTCCATATCCGTTATCTGTTATCTGTCCCGTGGTCTGCATACGTGTTCAACGCGTGATTCGCATTAATATCTTTACAGAACACAAATACATTGAATAATTGCCGAATTTTAACACGAAAGCGGCTTAGTGTCAAGTTGAAAATTCGTTGTACGCGCTTTATGCGCGCTGTATTCGCCATTTTATACACCTTTTTGAAAATTTCCCTTGACATTCCCGCGAAAATAATATAAAATACATGTCTGAGCGCGCGTGATGCGCGCATATCCTTGCCGCCACAGGCGGCCTTATGTCCAGAAGGAGGTGTACACATGGCAAAAACAACCGCAAAATATGAGCTGCTCTACGTAATCGACCTCGACCTCGGAGAAGAGGGCGTCGCCGCCGCCGTTGAGAAGTTCAAGTCGCTCATCGCGGGTACGGGAGAGGTTCTCGAACACGATGAGTGGGGTCGCCGCAAGCTCGCGTATCCCATCAACGACAAGCCCGAGGGCTACTACGTCTTGGTGAAATTCGCGTCGCCGCCCGATTTCCCGGCGGAGCTTTCGCGCGTACTCGGCATTACGGACGGCGTTCTGCGCTCGCTCGTAACGGTAATCGGGGAGTAGACCTATGAATCACATCATACTCATGGGGCGCATGACGCGCGATCCCGAACTGCGTCACACGCAGACAGGTACGCCTGTCGCGTCGTTCACACTCGCGGTCGACAGACAGTTTGTCTCACGCGAGGGCGGCGAGCGGCAGACCGATTTCATCGACATCGTCGCGTGGCGGCAACAGGCGGAGTTCGTGACGAAATACTTTGTCAAGGGTCAGCTCTGCGCCGTACACGGTCGGTTGCAGATCCGCGACTGGGTCGACAAAGAGAACAACAAACGCCGCAACGCCGAAGTCGTCGCGGAGAACATCTACTTCACGGGTGATCGCCGCAACCGCGACACCGAGGGCGGCTACAACTCGGGTGAACGCTATTCAGGCACCTCGGGCGGCAGTTACAGCTCAGGCGGCAGCTACGGCTCGGGCGACAGTGCCGCGCCGCGCCCGTCAGCACCGACACCTGCCCGTTCGAGCGACAGCGGTTCGTTCGGTTTCGCGAGCGGAGCGGGAGCGTCGGGCGGCTTCTCCGAGTTTGAAGAGGACGACGGCGAGTTGCCCTTTTAGCAATTGAAAATTGACAATGGACAATTGATAATTACGGGTCAAGACGGGGAACGTCCGCGTCGAAGCAACCTGCAAAATCTTATATTTAAGGAGGCTAATCATGGCCGAACAGCGTGAAAATCGTGATAACGGCGGACAGCGGCAACAGCATCCGCGTCGCCGCCGCAAAGTATGCCAATTCTGCGTCGACAAGGCGCAAAGCATAGACTACAAGGACACGGTGAAACTGCGCCGCTTCCTCAGCGAGCGCGGAAAGATTCTGCCGCGCCGCACAACGGGCGTCTGCGCACCGCACCAGCGCGATCTGATGATCGCCATCAAGCGCGCGCGCGTCGTGGCGTTGCTGCCGTACGTGGCGGAGTGACGGACAATTAACAGATAACAATTAACAATGAACAATTAAGGACGAGGGTTGCGGTTAGCCGCGACCCTCGTCCTTTATTATGGGGGCTTGGGAACGGCGCGTCCAACTCCGCCCCCTTTCGGAAAGGGGGTGCCGATCGCAGTCGGCGGGGGTTTGTCCCCGTCCAACTCTCGTCCTTTGTTATCGGTGCAAATCGTATTAACGCGGGAACTCCCTCCGTCCGCGTCGCGGACACCTCCCTCTGTGAGGGAGGCTTGGATACGGTTCCCCGTCCTAAGCCTCCCTCTTAGAGGGAGGTGCCGTCCGCAGACGGCGGAGGGAGTACGCGCCCCCGTCCAAACCTCGTCCCCGTCCCCAACTGTTAATTGTTCATTGTTAATTGTTCCACCAACGCTCTGAACCTCGGCTCCTCGCGTATCGCGTCGAAGCCGAACCACTCGCCGCCGAGTGCTATTTGCGCACTCTCTTTCGCGGACGCGCTGTCGAAGAAATAGTCCCACACGCACTCGCGCAGCAGCGGTGTCTCAACGCGTTTCGTCTTGTTATAGTGCCGCTCCTGCGACAAATCGTACTCGAACCGCCGCTCCAACGCATCGAGCGCGCCGTCGTAGTCGCCGAGCATGTAGCGGCACCGCGCGATGTACGCGTCCACATCATGGTGCGTCGGTGTGAACTCGTCGTCACCGTAGATAACGCCGCGCAGACCGTTCATCACCTCGTAGACGCGTATCGCGTCCTCGTATTGCCCTGCTTCAAAGTACGCGCCGCCGAGCCGCGTCACCGCGTTGCCGAGGTCGTTCAGCCGAAACCGCACGAGGTTGCAGAACCCCGCAATCGCGCCGTCGATGTCGCCCGCCGCCTGTTTTACCTGCGCGAGCATGTCGTGCGCGGAGTTCCACACTTTCGGTATCAGCCGCGCGTGTTCCTCCGCCTTGCCGAACTGCCCGAACGACAGGTACATGTCAGCAAGGCAGTACTGCGCCCGCGCGATATGCCCCGCGTCGCGGTCGTAGCCGATTATCAGATTCGCAACACGTTCGCACTCCGCGTACACCTCGTCCGCCCGCGCGTGACCCTCTTTATGATAGTCCATTGCGAGGTTGCACAGGTACCCGACACAGTCGTCGAGCAGCCGAAAATTGTTCGGGAACCGCCGCAGCACGTCCACTACCGCGTCGTACACCTCGCCGATATGCTTGTCGCCCGATTTCAGCGGCTCGAATGCCGCGTCGTACAGCCGCTGCGTCTCCTCGTCGTCGTTCACGCCGTACGTGCCGAACAGCACGTCGGTGCTGACCCCGAACACGCTCGCCAGCGGCACGATCTGCGAGATGTCGGGCAGCCCCGTGCCGTTCTCCCACTTGCTCACGGCTTGCGGCGTGACGCACAGCAGCTCCGCGAGTTCCTCCTGCGTGTAATTGCGCTCACGGCGCAGTTTTTTGATGATGTTGCCGATGTCCATGTGTGACCTCCTGAATTTCGGTACCGTGACCGTATTATCACACACAATGCGCCCGATTGCAAGCACCGCAAAAGCAACACCCACTCAACGGAGCGTTGAGTGGGTGTTGTGCGTTATTCGGTTTTTTCCGCGCTCTCCGCCTTTTCGGCGGCGAGTTTTGCGAGCACCGCCGCATGTTTGCGGATACCACGCGATTCAAATTCTAAGCCCCGACTCGCAAAATCGTCCGCGATGCCGTACCCGATTTCCGCGGCTTCGGTGAATCTGCCCTGCTGCGCAAGCATATTGCGTTTGTAAAAGAGAACGCGCTTGTTGCCCGCCGCGAGCGCCCTGTCGTAAAGCCCTTCGGCTTCACTGAATTTCTCTTCGTCAAACGCGATATTTCCCTCCTCAAAGGTCAGCCCGTTCTTGTCTTTATCGGGGAATCGCAGAGCCGCCGCCGCCACCGCGTCCCGCGCATCGGTGTACCGACCCGCGAGCCTGTAAGCAAATATCAACGCCAAATGCGTCTCTAAATCGTCAGGCTCCTGCGCGACGATTGCGCGGTGTTTTTCAATATTCTCGTCGTGCCGCCCGAGCCACGCCAGAAAATCAAGCAACATCGCCTGCGTCTTGTAAAACTGCCCGTCCTTTTTCTCTCGCCCCATCTCAATCGCTTCGTTGTACAGTTCCTCGGCTCTCTCCGCGTCAATTCTCACGCGATTTTCGAGCGTGTAGGCGTAAAACTGCACGTCATGATCCGTCGCCGTCCCCTCCTCACGCAGCTTCTCAAACTCGCGCGTCGCCTTGGAAAACGTCTCGTCCGACGGGAAACTCTCGTACTCCGACATGTAGCGGTGCGCGAGATTCGGGTACGCCCGCATATTCGGCTTGAATAGTTCGTCGATGGTCACGCCGAAGAACGCCGCGATATCGGGCAACAGCGCGATATCGGGCAGCGACGCGCCGTTTTCCCACTTGGACACCGCTTGGTATGTCAGTCTGAGCTTTGCTGCGAGTGAGTCCTGCGTCGCGCCCTGTTCCTCGCGGAGTTTTTTGATGTTTTGTCCGATTGCCTGCGCCATTGCGTCACCCCCCGTTTACTTATTTCAACGGCAGTATAGCACGGAACCCGCACCGCCGCAATAACCGCGTGGATTATACACTCTCAACCGACAGTTGAGCCGCGCGCATCATCTAATCCGACAGCGCGTTCACGCGGTCGAGCAACGCTTTGAACCTCGGCTGTTCGCGAATATCCTTGAACCACGGTGCGTTCAACCCTTGCAAGATAACCGCTTTCGCGTCGTACTGCGCTGGGAAGTCGGGGAAGTTGAAAAAGCGTTCGCGCACGAGCGGCGACGCGGGCTGTTCACGCGCGTTAAAATGCGGTGCCTGCGCCGTGTGGTAATCCGCGAATTTTCCGAGCCACTCGTATGCCGCGTCCTCGTCGCCGAGCAGCAGGTAGTTTTTCGCGATTGCCGTGTGCAGAATAATGGACCGCGTTAGCGTCGGCTTGTACTCGCCGCCGTCATATACGAGGTCATACAGCTTGAACTGCGCCTTGTTCACCGTGATCGCGTCCGCATATTGCCCCGTACCCATGTATGCGGTGCCGAGCGCGTTAATCTCGCGTTCGAGTACGTTCAGCAGCGAAAATATGTTGTCGCACCTCGGTTTTATGCTGCCCGCGTAGTCGCCCGCCTGCGATTTTACGAGCGCGGTCATCGCGCCGCGATTCATGTCAAAGCCGCCGAACGCGCTGTCGGGGAACGCCGCGGCGTGCATCTCCGCCTTGTCGAAATCGCCGAACACGGAATACAGACTGATGAGGTACCGGTGCGCGTACAGCGCGTCGCTCAAATCGCCGTAGTTGATCATGAGCTTCGCCTCGCGCTCCGCCTCGGCGTACGTCTCCGCCGCGCAGCTGTCGCTTGTCCAATGGTACAACCGCGCGCGGTTCACGCTCCACCCCAACGCCTCGCGCAGGAGTTTCATATTGTTCGGGTGCATTTTCAGCGCGTCAAGCAGGTACTCGTACCCGCGCGAATTGTCGTCGTTGCCGTCGTCTGCGTCCATGGCGTTCGCGTCATCGATGATTTTCGCGATCTCCTCGTCGTCGTTCGTGCCAATCGTGCCGAACAGCACGTCGGTGCTGACCCCGAACACGCTCGCAAGCGGGACAATCTGCGAGATGTCGGGCAGTCCCGTGCCGTTCTCCCACTTGGATATCGCCTTGTCCGTCACGCCGATGAGTTCCGCGAGCTGTTCCTGCGTCAAATCGCGCTCACGCCGCAGTTTTTTGATTGTCTGTCCTATGTCCATTCTGAAACCTCCGATTATTTTTTTTAATGTGAATCACGAGTTGAGAATTGCGTACCTCTCGTTCTTGTAGGGGGTGATGTCCGCATCGCCCCTGCTGTTATTCTGCATCGTTTTTTTCATTCAGAGCGAAGCGAAGAATCCCCCTTGATATTGATTCGCCTTTCTCGTTATCGTAGGGGCGTGTCTACCCGCCCTTTGCAGAATCTCTTGCGCGCCTTGCGTCACGGGATATGCTCTGCGTTTCGCAACTCTGTCCGCGCTCGCCGCGCGGCGTTACTTTCGACCCGCCGAAAGTAACCAAAGGGCGGCAGGGGCTTGCGAGCCCCTTGACCCCGAGTTCACCGCGCCCTTCTCGCTTCCGTGAGACGCGAGAACGGCAGCGGCGGCGTGGGTGGGCAAAAACCAATACTTCCTTTAACCGAGAACGGCAGTATCTGCGGTATTCGCGTCTAATCACTCCAAAACCGACAGTTCCTGCTTCGCTAAGGCGATACAACTGCGTCACGTCACATTAAAAGACCCTGCGGCTCGTTTCGCTGCCGCCCGTTGGCGGAATGTTCGAGGTTCGCTCGCGTTTCCCACGTCCAACCCTTGCCCCCTTTCGGAAAGGGGGTGCCGACCGCAGTCGGCGGGGGTTTGTTCCCCGTCTGTATCTGTTATCTGATATCCGTTAACTGTTATCTGTCAAGTGGTCGCCCTGTTGCGGTCTGCATACGGGTTCAACTCGTGATTCGCTGTGGCGTTATTGTCTCACGTTTCAGCGCGCATTGCAACCTACGATAAAGCAACGCAAGGTCTACGGAACGTAGAGGGAATTTATCGCAGTCACCCACCCCATTACAACCCGTCGCAACGCCAAAGGCGCGGATTGCTCCGCGCCTTTACTCGTTATCACGTCAAAATCACGTCAAAAAGTCCTTCAACTTCTTGCTCCTGCTCGGGTGTCTCAGTTTTCGCAACGCTTTTGCCTCGATTTGGCGTATGCGCTCGCGCGTTACGTTGAACTCGCGCCCGACCTCTTCGAGCGTGCGCTGCCGCCCGTCCTCAATGCCGAAGCGCAGGCGCAGCACCTTTTCCTCGCGCGGTGTCAGCGTACCCAGCACGTCGGCGAGCTGTTCGCGCAGGAGCGTGAACGACGCGGCTTCGGCTGGTGCGGACGCGTCCTCGTCGGGGATAAAATCGCCGAGGTGCGAATCCTCCTCCTCACCGATCGGGGTTTCGAGCGAGACGGGTTCCTGCGCGATTTTCAAAATCTCGCGCACCTTTTCGACGGGCATGCCGAGTTCAGACGATATCTCCTCGGGCGACGGGTCGTGTCCGAGTTCCTGCAACAGTTGGCGCGAGATGCGCATGACCTTGTTTATCGTCTCGACCATGTGTACAGGTATGCGGATCGTGCGCGCTTGATCGGCAATCGCGCGCGTGATTGCCTGACGAATCCACCACGTCGCGTACGTCGAGAATTTGTAGCCCTTCGTGTAGTCAAACTTCTCGACCGCCTTGATCAGCCCGAGGTTGCCCTCCTGAATCAGGTCGAGGAACAGCATACCGCGCCCGACATACCGCTTTGCGATGGACACGACGAGACGCAGATTCGACTCCGCCATCTGCTGCCGCGCGATATCGTCGCCCTCCGCCATGCGTTGCGCGAGAACGACTTCCTCGTCGCCCGTCAGCAGCGGCACCTTGCCGATCTCTTTGAGATACATGCGCACGGGGTCATCGAGCGAGAACGTGTCGGCGAGCGCGTCGGGTTCGATGAGATCCTCCTCGACGATGCTCTCCGCTTCCAACAGATCTTCAAGCTCGGGCAATATGACATCCTCTTCGAGCGACTTGTCGTCGGTCATGACGATGTTCAGGCTCTCCAACGTGTCGTAGAGCTTGTCGACCTGTTCCGTGTCGTAATTCATGTCTTCAAGTGCTTCAAACAACTCGGACGGGGAGAGCGAACCGCGTTTTTTGCCCTCCTCGATCAACGCGTCAAGTCGTTCGCGCGCGGGGTTTGTCTCCTCGGGTGCCGTATCGAGCGCGATTTCGCACTCTTGCTCAACGGTGTCGATGTCCTCAATCTCGGAGATAAGCTCGTCTTTATCCATGTTCACTGCGCCTTTCTTTGCTTATTTTTCTTCGCCGCACGGAGCGCGTCGGCGATATCGCCGCTGTGTCTCACGCGCTCATCGCGGATTTTTTCTATGTAATCGCGCATCGCTCGGTGCGCTTCCGACGCGTCGAACGGCGCGGTCAGCACACGCGCGAGTTCCGACGCTTCACCGGGTTCAAATCTCGCGGTAAGCGCAGGTACGGACAGCCGCGTCCCCGTGTCGTCCGCCGCGCATACCGCCGAAAACGCGCGCCCGAGCCACGGTGCCGTGAACTCGTCCTCGGACAGACCCGATTCCCGCGCGATTTTTATCGTCTCGGGGTCGGACATCACGCACCGCAACACGCCCATCTCCGCGCTCGCCGACGCCTCGTTCGAGTAGCGCATCGACCGTTGCGTCGGTTGCATCGCGCGCAACGGTTGCTGTTCCTCGCGCGTCTCTTTCGCGGCTTCACGGCGGCGGCGCGACGCAAACGCGCGTTTCAGCTCGATCTCAATCGTGTCGTAGCTGACGTTTGCCGTCTCCGCGACGTTCCTGCCGTACACCTCGCGCTCGGCGGGCGACCGAACCGCCGCGAGCAGTTCTACCGCGCTTTTCAGGTACGCGATGCGCCCGTCGCTCGTCGTCACATCGTGCTGTTTCAGTATGTCCGCGAGACGGTATTCGATGTGCGCTTCACTGCGATCCATCAGATTCAAAAACGCGTCCGCACCGAACTTTACGATGTATTCGTCGGGGTCTTTCGCGCCGTCGAGCCGCAGTACGCGCACGTCAAGTCCCGCGGGTTCCAGAATACCTATCGCGCGCTTCGACGCGCGCTGACCCGCTTCGTCCCCGTCGTAGCACAGCACGACGTTCTCGGTGAACCGTTTCATGAGTTGCGCCTGTTCGACGGTGAGCGCGGTGCCGAGCGACGCGACGGCGCAGTCGATACCCGCCTGATGCAGCGCGACGACATCGATATTGCCCTCGACGAGGATCAGCCGCCCCGCTTTCGACTTCTTAGCGAGATTCAGCGCGAACAGGTTGCGGCTCTTGCTGTACACCGCCGTGTCGGGCGAGTTGATATATTTCGCCGCGTCGTCGCCGAGCGCGCGCCCCGAGAAGCCGATGACGGAACCGCGCACGTCAATGACGGGAAACATCAGGCGGTCGCGGAACGTGTCGTACCCGCCGCCCTTGTCGGATTTGCCGCGTTTCGCGAGTCCGGCGTCGTACAGCTCGTTCCACGTGTAACCCTTGGCGCGCATGGCGTCGGACAGCGCGGTCCACTCGTTCGGCGCGGCTCCGAGACCGAAAATTTTCGCGTACTTCGGGGAGATGCGCCGATTGCGCATGTAGTTGAGCGCGGCGGCACCACCTGATTTGCTCAGCATGTCGTTGTAGAAGCGCGCCGCGTCGCGGTTCAGTTCGAGCATACGGTTGCGGCGCGACACGGACTCGCGCGTCTCACCAGAATCGGGTACCGTCATGCCCGCGCGCCGAGCGAGGAACGCCACCGCATCGTGAAACGGCAGGTTTTCGATCTCCATGATGAAGTTTATCGCGCCGCCGCCCTTGTTGCAGCCGAAACAGTAGTACATCTGCTTATCCGCCGACACGCTGAACGACGGCGTGCGCTCGCTGTGGAACGGGCAAAGCCCCTTGGCGGTGTTCCCGCGCTGGGTGAGCTTGACGTACCCCGACACGAGGTCGATGAAGTCCGTGCGGGCAAGCAGGTCGTCTAAAAAGGAATCGGGAATCCCCGGCACGTGATCACCTCCTGTGCGGACGTTGGACGGGGACAAACCCCCGCCGCTTGCGAGCGGCACCCCCTTTCCGAAAGGGGGCAAGGTTGGACGTGAGACGCGGTAGCGTTGGACGATGGGACGTAGGGGCGATTAGTAACCGCCCGTCTCACGTCCATCGTCCCCGCCCCCTTTCGGAAAGGGGGTGCCGTCCGCAGACGGCGGGGGTTTGCTCCCCGTTCGTCTCCCGTCCCAAACTGTCAACTGTCAATTGTCAATTGTTACCTGTTAATTGACAGCCCATGCGTTTGGTATGAACAGCTCGTCGTAGATTTTCAGCGCGTAGCCGTCGGTCATGCCCGCGATGTAGTCGCATACGGCGCGCTCGATGCCGTCCGTCGCCGAGATGACGAAAAATTCAGGCGGCAGAAAATCGGGGTTGTTCGCATAATACCCGAAAAGCGCGTTCAAAATACCGAAAACCTTTGTCTCCTCGCCTTTTGCGCGCGGATTGTGGTATAAACTGTCGTTAAGGAACGAATAAAACGCGTCAAACGCGGGCGCGACGGGTTCCGACAGCGCGATCTCGCCGCTCTGCGAAAAATGCGTGATCACGTCGCGCACGAGCGTGTCGATCCGCTCCGAACCGCGGTTGCCGAGCACGAGCGAGATGTCGTCTGGTATGTCCTCGGCAGCGAAAATGCCCGCGCGCACAGCGTCGTCCGCGTCGTGGTTGACGTAGGTCAGGCGGTCGGACAACTGCACGACGCGCCCCTCAAGCGTCGCGGGATTGCCCGAACGCGGGTGGTTCACGATGCCGTCGCGCGTCTCGAACGTGAGGTTCAGACCTCGCCCGTCCTTTTCGACGCGCTCGACGACGCGCAGGCTCTGTTGGTTGTGGCGGAAGCCGCCGAAACGGTGCATGATGTCGTCGAGAGCGCGCTCGCCCGCGTGTCCGAACGGCGTGTGACCGAGATCGTGTCCGAGCGCGATCGCCTCGGTCAAATCCTCGTTCAACCCCGCCGCGCGCGCGATGGTACGAGCCACGCGCGACACCTCGAGCGTGTGCGTGAGACGCGTGCGGTAGTGGTCGCCCTCGGGTTTCAGGAACACCTGCGTCTTATGTATCAGCCGCCGAAACGACTTCGAGTGCGTGATGCGGTCGGTGTCGCGCTGGAACGCCGTGCGCACATCGCACTCCGTCTCAGCCACGGCGCGTCCGCGTGATTCGGCGGAGAGTACGGCGCGGGGCGAGAGTGTTGCGCGCTCCCGCGCTTCGGATATTTCACGGGGCAATGGCATGGCGAACCCCCCTTGTTATAGTCGTGATGCGGTCTGTCTCTAATATATAATACGCACCGTTTGTCCTAATCCCTCTTTTTTCGCGGAAAAGTTTCCGCGCGCGGTTACATATCCGTGATCTGTCGGAACCTTGCGGGTTTCGGGCGCATTTTTATCCCGCACACAAGCCCCGCCGCGACGAAAACGGTCAGTATCGACGAGCCGCCGTAGCTGAAAAACGGCAGCGTCAGCCCGACGACGGGCGTGAGTTTGAGGCACATGCCGATGTTTTCGAGTGTCTGGAAAATCAGCATTGCCGCGATACCCGAGCAGACGAGCATACCGAGTTTGTCGTTCGACTTTATGCCCACGTACAGGCACCGCGCGATGATCGCGAGCAGCAGCCCGAAGATCACCATCACGCCGACGAAACCGAACTCCTCGCCCGCCGCCGACAGGATAAAATCCGAGTGCTGCGCGGGGATTATGCCCGACTGCGTGATGCGCCCCTTGTACAGCCCCGAGCCGAAGAACCGCCCGAGTTTTATCGCCTGAACGCTCAGATTCTGATGCCACAACTTGCCCAGCCCCGTGGGGTCGAGAGACGGGTCGTAGACAACCAAGATGCGTATCTTCTGGTTTTCGCTGAGAAATCTCGTCCACAGTATCGGCGCGGACGCACCGACGGCGGCAATCCCCAGCGCGAACCACCGCAGATACACCCCGCCCATATACATCATCACGAGCAGTATGAACACGTACACGAGCGCGGAACCGAGGTCTTTCGACGACACGACGATCAGCCCGAAGAACGCCAAAAACACGAGCAGGACGCGCGTCATGCTCCACACGGAGTTCATCATGCGGCGGTCGCGGTGCCGCGACAACATGCGCGCGAGTATGATGACGAACGGCACCTTGACGATCTCAGCGGGTTGTATGCCGAAGCCGAAACTGAAACGCAGCCACGCCTTGTTACCCGTCTCCTCCTCGCCCGTTCCGAAGATGAACAGCGACGCGATGAACAGCAGTCCGATGACGATCAAAACGCGGTACTTGTCCGCGATAACGTCGATGTCGATGATCGAAAACAGCACAAACAGCAGCAGTCCCAGCACGATAGCGACAACCTGTACGAACACCTGCGAGCCTGAGACAGAGCGCGACGCGCTGGACACCAACACCAATCCGTACAGCGCGCTCACAAGGCACAGCACGAGCAGCACCATGTCCGCCTCGCGCACGTATTTGCCGACCGCGTCGAAAAATTTACGCATTGCCTATTTGCCCGCGAGCAGGCGGGCTTTTTCGGCGATAAAATCCGTGAGCCACTCGCCTACGCCGTCGCCGTATTCGAGCGCGAAGTCGATTGTCGCTTCGAGAAAACCTTTTAGGTTGCCCGTGTCGTACCGCCGCCCCTCAAAGTCGACGGCGATCATCGGGCTGACGGCGCACAGTTTGCGCATGCCGTCGGTGAGCTGCACCTCGCCGCCGTGTCCCGGCGGCGTGTTGTCAAGTATCCCGAAAATCTCGCTCGTGAGGACGTACCGCCCGAGAATCGCGTAGTCCGAGAATTTTTCGGCGGGGCGCGGCTTCTCGTTCATGTCGTGGACGCGCATGACGCGCCCCTCAATCGGCGTGACTTTCAGCGAACTGTACCGCGAGATCGCGTCGGGCGAGACGAGTTGCGTGCCGACCGCCGACGCGCCGTGTTTCTCGGCGGCTTCGATTAGCTGCCCGATAACGGGTTTCTGCGACATCATCACGTCGTCGCCGAGCAGCACCGCGAACGGTTCGTCGCCGACAAAACGACGCGCGCGGTTCACCGCGTGACCGAGACCGAGCGTCTCTTTCTGGCGCACATAGAAGATGTTCGCCATATCCGCCGTGCGCCGCACGGATTCGAGTTCCGCGAACTTCTCGGAGCGTATCAGCCGATCTTCCAGTTCGGGCGTGTAGTCGAAGTAGTCGTCCATCGCGGATTTCGCGCGGTTCGTCACGATCAGGATATCCTCGATCCCCGACGCGACCGCCTCCTCGATGATGTACTGTATTACGGGCTTGTCCACAAGCGGCAACATCTCTTTCGGCACCGTTTTCGTCGCGGGCAGCATACGGGTGCCGAGTCCCGCCGCGGGGATCACAGCTTTTCTGACTTTCATGTAGTTCCTCCTGAGCATAATATCGTAGTATGTATCTTACCCCCAATCGGCGGAAATGTCAACAGTGCCGACGTGTGCGAATTGTGAATTTTTATTATGGCAAGCGGGAAAATGCCCTTGAAAACACAAATCCGCCGTTGACAAACGCGCCGCCGTGTGTTAAACTACAAAGAATATTAATAATCGACAATGCGGAGGGTATAACAATGGCGTTTATCTTTGAGGAGCCGTCACGCACGTTTTCGGAGTACCTGCTGATTCCCGGGTACTCGTCGCGTGAGTGTACACCGACGAATGTGAGTCTGCGCACACCGATCGTGAAGTTTCGCCGCGGTGAGGAATCCGCGCTGCACATGAATATCCCGCTGACCTCCGCCGTGATGCAGGCGGTGTCGGACGACGCTATGGCCGTCGCGCTCGCAAAAGAGGGCGGCGTTTCGTTTATCTACTGTTCGCAGTCGATTGAGAACCAAGTCGCGATGGTGGCGCGCGCAAAGGGTTACAAATCGGGCTTCGTCGTCTCCGACTCGAACGTGTCGCCGAACGCGACGCTGAACGACATTCTCGCGCTCAAAGAGAAAACGGGACACTCCACCGTCGCCGTGACGGACGACGGCACGGGTACGGGGCGATTGCTCGGACTTATCGCGTCGCGCGATTACCGCGTGTCGCGCATGACGGGCGGCGAGATCGTCTCGTCGTTCATGACGCGCGTCGAGGACCTGATCACCGCGCCCGAACACACGACACTGTCCGAGGCGAACGACATCATCTGGGAGCACAAGCTCAACGCCCTGCCTATCGTCAATTCGCGCGGCAAACTCGTACATATCGTGTTCCGCAAGGACTATGACAGCCACAAGGAGCATACGCTCGAACTGCTCGACAAATCGAAAAAATACGTCGTCGGCGCGGGCGTGAACACGCGCGATTATCAGGAGCGCATACCCGCGCTGCTCGCGGCGGGCGCGGACGTGTTCGTCGTCGACTCGTCGGAGGGATACACCGAGTGGCAGAAGCTCGTGCTTGAATGGGTGCGCGAGACGTACGGCGACACGGTGAAGATCGGCGCGGGCAACGTCGTCGACGAGGACGGTTTCCGATTTTTGGCGGACAACGGCGCGGATTTCGTAAAAGTCGGCATCGGCGGCGGCTCGATCTGCATCACGCGCGAGCAAAAGGGCATCGGGCGCGGTCAGGCGACGGCGGTCATCGACGTGGCGCGCGCGAGAGATAAGTATTTCGAGGAGACGGGCGTGTATATCCCGATCTGCTCCGACGGCGGCATCGTCCACGACTATCATTTCACGCTCGCGCTCGCGATGGGCGCGGATTTCCTCATGCTCGGGCGGTATTTCGCGCGGTTCGACGAGTCGCCCGCCAATCGCGTCGCCGTCGGCGGCGTGTACATGAAAGAGTATTGGGGCGAGGGTTCGGCGCGCGCGCGCAACTGGCAGCGGTACGACATGGGCGGCAACTCGAAGCTGTCGTTCGAGGAGGGCGTGGACTCGTACGTCCCCTACGCGGGCGCGCTGAAAGACAACCTCGCGATGACGCTCGCGAAAGTGCGCAGTACGATGTGCAACTGCGGCGCGATAACGATCCCGGAGCTGCAATCCAAGGCGAAACTGACGCTCGTGTCCGCGACGAGCATAGTAGAGGGCGGAGCGCACGACGTGGTGCTGAAAGACAATTGACAGTTGAAAATTTGAGACGTAGGTTGCGGGTTGTGTGCGTTGACGAAAGGAGTCACTATGCTCTGTCCTGATTGCGGCGGCGATGTCGTCAAAGGTGCGACGCAATGCGCCGAGTGCGGTACGCGCATTACAAGCGGAAAAGCCCGAAAAAGTGTCAATATACGGTGGTCGCCTAAGTTGATTGCGGGGATTGTAGCGTCTGCGCTGAGCCTTTTGGCTGTTTACATAGGGATTGACAACTTCCCTCACGACGGTAACGGTATTACCAAAAGCGATGTTTACCAATTCATGGTTACACTCGGTATCGCGTGCGTGTTCGCAGTCCTCGGGCTGGTTTTGCTTGCGCGCTCCCGCCGCAGGTGAAAGAAAGCAAGGAAAGGAGCCACTATGCTGTGTCCTGATTGCGGTAGCGATAATGACAAGCGTGAAATGTTCTGTAACATCTGCGGTTACAGCCTGCAAAGCGTGCGACCGCAAAGAAACGGGAAGACCGAGAAGTATTTTGGGGTTTTTGCGATTATTTTGAGTATCAATTTCGCTTTTTGCGGCTTTGTTGAATATTACTCAGGTATTGATAGTCTTGATGGTGGCATAAGAAACTATGATACAAAAAGCGTTGTAGCTTCGTTCGTAATTGCGGGCGCGTTCGCCATTCTCGGAATTATTCTGCTCGTGCTTTCCCGCCGCAGGCAAAGCGCAAGACCTCAAAGAAACGGAAAAACCGCGAAGTATTTTGGGATTTTTGCGATTATTTTGAGTATCTATTTTGCTTTTAACGGCTTTGTTGAATATTATTCAAGTATGGATTATGACGACATCATAAGAAGCTATTATACTGAAAACTTTGTAATTTCACTCGCCATTGCGGGCGCACTCGCAATTCTCGGAATTGTTCTGCTCATAATTTCCCGCCGCAGAAGAATACGAAAAGGCTGAACAGCTTGAAAGCGGACGGTTTCCCGTCCGCTTTCAGTTTGCCTAATTGCGGTCAAAGCTCGGATTCGTCGCGTAGATGTTGCGCTGATCCTGCCGCTCGGTGACGATGCGCAGTGCCTCGCCGAAGCGTTGGTAATGCACGATTTCGCGTTCCCGCAGGAAGCGGATCACGTCGTTCACGTCGGGATCGTCCGACAGGCGCAGGATGTTGTCATAAGTCTTGCGCGCCTTTTGCTCCGCCGCCATGTCCTCGGTGAGGTCGGCTATCGCGTCGCCCGTGCTCTGCATTCCCGCGGCTGACCACGGGGTGCCGCCCGCCGACTGCGGGTATATGCCCGCGGTGTGGTCGACGAAGTACGCCGCCGCGCCCGAGCGTTCGATCTCCTCGACCGTCGCGTTGCGCATCAGTTGATGCACGAGCGTGCCGATCATTTCGAGGTGACCGAGTTCCTCCGTGCCGATATCCGTCAGCAGCCCCTGCACCTCGCCGTACGGCATCGAGTACCGCTGCGACAGGTAGCGCAGTGATGCGCCGAGTTCGCCGTCGGGACCGCCGTACTGCGTCAGCACGATCTGCGCCAACTTCGGGTTCGGGTGCGCGATTTTTATCGGGTATTGCAAGCGTTTTTCATACGTAAACATTATCTTCCGCCCTCCTCGAAGTTCCACGGGAACGGCGTGCGCGTCCACGTGAAACTCGTCTCGTTTATCAGGTCGGCGGTGGTCACGGGTCCGTACTTCGCGGTGTACCGTCGGTGCGCCTCCTGTTTCAGCGCGAGCAGCTCTTTCAGAACCGCGAACGCCTGCGTATCGTTGGTGTGCGTGTCGAGGTACAGCACGAGTTCGTGCGCCGCGAACGAGATCGCGAGCAGCTCACCGAGCGGTGTTCCCGCGTAAGGACTGCCCGTGTTCACGATGTTTTTGAACGGCAAATCCAGCCCCGGGAACAGCGTTCCGCGCGACAGACCCTCGCTCGGCGCGTACCGCGTGTCCGCGCTCTCCTGCCACGGCACCCAACCTGTGGCGAGCGGCGCGGGATTCGGCAGTGAACCGTATTTCGCGCCGAGCATGGTTTTGCCGCCCGCGTTCGTGCCTATATTTGCGTTGGGAACAGGAACAACACCGATATTTGGCGTTGTTTTTTCTATTTCAGCAGTAATATATTTGAGAAAGTTGTCGTTATTATCGGTTGTATTGTGATTATTTGCATCGTTCGGCAGTGTGAAAAACTTGCCGACTTGCGTGGTTTTCTCGTCCAAGAATAGCCCTCCTTGGTGGATTTGGGGTGATTACCCGTGCCATTGTATGCGGCGGCGACGGCGCGCGACAACGCGCATATAACTCGTACCTTGTACATAAATTGAACAATCAACAAACAAACCGACGGAGGGAACGATGAAACTGCCAACCATAAAACTCCCGAAAATACACATCGCGCGCCCGAACCTCCACCTCGGACGTCCGAGCGCGCGCCGACTGATACTCACGATACGGCGCCGCAAGATCGCCGTCGCGTGCGGCATACTCGCCGTTGCCGCGATATTCTACGTCGTCACAAACCCCGCCGTCGTCGGCGTATCAGCGACGAAGCGCGAACTGCCGATCTACTCAGTGCAGCGCGACAACCGCGCGGTGTCGCTGACGTTCGACGCGGCGTGGGGCAACGAGGACACGCAGATGCTGATCGACATTCTCGGCAAGTACAACGTCCACGCGACGTTTTTCGTCGTCGGCGCGTGGGCGGAGAAATACCCCGAGTCCGTGCGCGCGCTGAGCGAGGCGGGACACGAGGTCATGAGCCACTCGAACGACCACGCGCACTTCACGAAACTCTCGCCCGACCAGATCGTCGCGAACATCTCGGCGTCGAACGAGAAGATCGCGAAAGTCACGGGACACACGCCGACGCTGTTCCGCGCGCCGTACGGCGAGTACGACGACCGCGTGATCACGACCGTGCGCGGCATGGGCATGAACGTGATCCAATGGGACGTGGACAGTCTCGACTGGAAGGAGATTTCCGCGAAAGAGATCACGCAGCGCGTCACGTCGAAGGTCGCGCCGGGGTCAATCGTGCTGTTCCACAACTCCGCGCTGCACACGCCCGAGGCGTTGCCGAGCATCATCGAGTACCTGATACGCGACGGTTACGCGATTGTCCCCGTGTCGGAACTGCTGCTGCGCGGCGAGTATTCGGTGAACTACACGATAGACCACGCGGGGCGAATGATTGCGAAGTAGCGGAAAAGCGAACAGTGGCGGGGTTTACTGACCCCGCCACTGTTCGCTATGGTGGTGTTACGAATTGTTTTGACGACGCGCGTTCACGCGCGCCGCTATGCTCTTGTATATTACCGAGAGCAGGAGCGTGATTGCGAATACGATAATCGGCAGGATATAGGTAAGGACGGAGAACGCGGGTGCGGTAGCGGTGATGTGCAAAACAAATTGTTCGACATATCGGGCAATAAGCACGTGCCAAATGTAAATGTTCAGAGAGTGTTCTCTTCCGAGCCGTTCGAGAAGCGTATCTTTTGCGAAGTCGGGGTTTTGTGCGCAAAGCAGAAATATTGACAGAGCCAACAACGTCGTGCTTATATAATAATCACCGCTACCCTCCACACCCGCGGTACTCAGGCAATATTTTTCAAGAACAGATGTTGACGAAAAGAGTATCACGCAAAGCGACAGCTTTGCGTTTGAAGGCGATCGCACTTGTCTGTGATATCCGGGGGGGGGGGGGGTTAGGGACGCTCTTCGTATAAAGAATCCGAGCGTGAAGTAAGGCAGCCCTGTAAACATGAAATTTCTTGTGCAAAGCAGAGGGATTGTTCTGCCTAATACGATGACCGCGTATTTTCCGAAAACCGCGTCCACTGCCAGCAAGGCAAAAATGAAAAGCAATAACGTCTTTGTTTTAGCTTTTGTGATCCGTTTGGAAAATATCGCGTACATGATCATCGTATACATATACGCGAACAAATACCAGAGATGCCACTCCAACGGGAGTTCGTTGAAAACCGTCAATATCGCCAGAACGCGAAAAGAGAAGATGCTTGATATATAAGTTGTGAAATGTCCTTGCGGGAGTTGAGATGCCGTATTCACTATGAGATGCACCACGACGGCAAAGACCGTTATCTTCGCAACACGCTTTATTTGTTTTATTGACCTCTGCCTGAGAATGTCGCTATCACTATTGAACGTAAAATAGCCTGAGATTATGAAGAATAGCGGCACGGCGACGTTGGAGATTGCCCTGAAATATTCGCCAAAGCTCCCCTTGAAAGTGGCATGTATACTGACGACAAAGAATGCCGCAAAAAACCGTAACGCGTCAATAGAGGAATATCTTGCTGTATCGCCGTTTTGTTTGTTCATCTGTTATTCCTAATCAGTAAGTACAAATTTTCATAGATTAAATCACAGCACACCCAAAAAGTCAACTTATATTTTCGGGTTGCACTCACTCAACGCTACAATACGCGCATTATATACGCAAAAATGACGGCTTCGCCGTCATTTTTGCGTATATAACACCTAAAACTCCACAATCCTCTCGCCCTCGAACAGCGAGGAGAATGTCGCGGTTGCGTCCGCGAGGTACAGCACGTGGGTGTTGTCATCGTCCGCTTTGAACCAGTCGACGAGCAGGGGATTCGCGTCGATCATGTGCTGTTTCGCGGCGATGCTCTCGTCCGTGACCGCGGTGCAGGAGATACGGAGCGTCCAGTCGCCGTCCGTCGCGACGATCTCGATGTTCGGATTCGCGAGCAACTGCTTCGATACGGACTTGACCTTGCCTGTCTGGATGTAGATTTTGCCCTCGTACAGGTCGACGTTTGAGAACGGGCGCACGCGCGCGTGGTCCCCGTCGACCGTCGCGAGGTACCAAGTCGGCGTTTTTTTCAGGAATGTGTAGACTTCTTCGACTGCGGACATGTGAAAAACCTCCAAATAATTATGTATTATTGTAATATTGTTGTGAGAAGTGACGGTTGACAAAACATACTAAACATGTCAGAATGTAATAGGTTAGTATTATCTAACACATCATAAACTTATAAGCGATACAGAGGTGACTCGATGAGCATCGTCATAATCGGCGGACACGACCGAATGCACTGCCAATACAGGGATATCTGCAAGGAACACAACTGCCGCGCGAAGATTTACACGCAACCGAACCGCAACCTCGAGGACATGATCGGGCGACCCGACCTCATCGTGCTGTTCACGAACCCCACGTCGCACGAACTCGCGCGCGTCGCGCGGCGCAAGGCGGCGGGGTGCGGTATTCCGATTGTGCAGTCGCACAGCGGCAGCGGCAACGCCCTGCGCAACATACTGCGCGACAATATCGAACTCATCTCGCAGGGATAACTACATAATCAACCGAAACCGAATATACGCGGGCGCATGAGCGGGAGCGGTGAACCGAGACGCACGAACGCTTTCAGGTCGCCCTTGAATATCTCGCGCCCGACGCGGAGCAGGTCTTGCGGGCGCACCTGCTCGGGCGGAAGCTGTAAATCTGCGGCGTTGCACATGCTCAGCACGTGATAGACGAACTCAGAGCACAGGAACCGCCTGTTGCAGTGCGCAGAACCGCCCCAGATGCCGCGCACGAGCCCAAGATAGTTGTAACCGAAACGGTGGTTGTCGAGCAAAAAACGCTCGATCTGCCCCGCCACCATATCGTACTGCGCCTGCGTGACCGCGAGTTCCATGACCGCGCCGGGCAGTACTTTTTCTGTGCCGTAGAGTTTGTCGGTGACGCGCTCGTGCTTGAAACAACCGACGAACGGGTTGCGGCGGTGCCGCCTGCCGAAACTGAACATGTAGTCCAGCCCGTAATCGAGCGACAGCGCGGCGTGCGTGTACTCGTCGCCTTTGAGCGCGGCGATGATGTGCGACAGAATCGTCGGACTGCGCAAAAGAACTATGTACAGGGATTTTGTTGCGTTTTCAGAGTTTATTATCATAGGCTTCACCTTTACATTCGTTTTACGTGACCATTGTACAACATAAACGGGCGTTTGTCCATTGAATTTTCATTATTTTCCGAATAAATTTACAATAAAATGACGATATGCGGCTCGCAATGACGAGTGAAAAAGTAAATGCGTTGGACGGGGGGCAAACACCGCCGCTTGCGAGCGGCACCCCCCTTTCCGAAAGGGGGCAAGGACGAGAGACGTTGGACGAAGGTTCCCGCGTCCAACGCCCTCGTAACCCTCGTCCAACCCTGCCCCCTTTCGGAAAGGGGGTGCCGACCGCAGTCGGCGGGGGTTTGCCCCCGTCCCTCGTCTCCCGCCCGTAACTGTCATACGCAAACTGCAAAACAACAGCGGCAGACAATTTGTCTGCCGCTTGTTAACTGCAAATTCAGCCGTTATTCCGCGCTGTCTGTCGGCAATCCCGCCGCTATGCGGTCGCGGATTGCGTCGCGGCGCGAGAGGTTGACGCGACCGCGCTCGTCGATTTCGGACACCTTGACCCACGTGTAGTCGCCGATATTCAGCACATCTTCGACCTTCTCCGTGCGCTTGTCCTGAATCTTCGAGATATGCACCATGCCGTCCTTGCCCGGGACGAGTTCGACGAACGCACCGATGGGCAGGATACGCACGACCTGACCGTAGTACAGCGCACCGACCTGCGGCACGAACACGATGTTGTCGATCATGCGCTTCGCGGCGCGGCACGCCTCGATATCCGTCGACGCGATGTAGACGCTGCCGTCGTCCTCGATGTCGACTTTCGCGCCCGTCTCCGCGACGATTTTCTGAATGACCTTGCCGCCCGAACCGATAACCTCGCGGATTTTGTCGGGGTGAATCTTCATCGAGATCATCTTCGGAGCCGTCTCCGCAAGCTCGGCGCGCGGTTCCGCGATGACGGGGAGCATGATCTCGTCGAGTATCTGTATGCGCGCCTCACGCGTGGTTTTCAGCGCGTTTTCGATGACGGGATAGATCAGACCGTCGTTTTTCAGATCCATCTGGATCGCGGTGATACCCTTTTTCGTGCCGCCGACCTTGAAGTCCATCTCGCCGTGGAAGTCCTCGACGCCCTGAATGTCGATGAACGTCGTCCAGTCGTCGCCGTCGGAGATCAGCCCGCACGAGATACCCGCGACGGGAGCCTTGATCGGCACACCCGCGTCCATGAGCGCGAGCGTAGAGCCGCAGATCGAACCCTGCGACGTGCTGCCGTTACTGGACAGCACCTCAGACACGACGCGGATGCAGTACGGGAAGTCCTCAATGCTCGGCAACACGGGTTCGAGTGCCTTTTCGGCGAGCGCGCCGTGACCGTACTCGCGGCGTGAGGTGCTGCGTGAGCCGCGCGCCTCGCCGACGGAGAACGACGGGAAGTTGTAGTGGTGGATATAGCGTTTGCTCGTCTCCTCGTGGATCGTGTCGAGCTTCTGGAACGCCGCCACGGTGTCGAGCGTGCATATGCTCAGCACCTGCGTCTGTCCGCGCGTGAACAATCCCGAACCGTGGACGATGGGCAGAACGCCGACTTCGGCGGCGAGCGGGCGAATCTCGTCGCTCGAGCGTCCGTCCACGCGTTTGCCCTGCAATAGCCACGCTTTGACGACTTTTTTCTGAATCTTGTACGTGATCTCTTCGAGCTGCGCGGTGATCTCGGGGTATTCCTCGCCGTACTCCTCGAGCCACTTTGCGACGACGGCGTTGTAACGCTCCTCGCGGACATTCTTGTCGTCCGTGTCCATCGCGTGCTGCACGTCGGGCAGGTACTTGTCAACGATTTTCGCGAACAGCTCGTCGTTGAACGATGCGTGAGCGTACTCGAATTTCGGCTTGCCGATCTCGGCGACCATTGTGTCGATGAGCGCGATAACCTTCTTGATCTCGTCGTGCGCCGCGATTATGCCGTGATACATCGCGTCCTCAGGCACCTCATTCGCGGCGGCTTCGATCATGACGATCTTGTCGCGCGTACCCGCGATTGTGCAGAACATCTCGGACGTTTTGCGCTCCTCGGACGTGGGGTTGATCAGATATTTGCCGTCTTTCAGTCCGAGAGCGACCGTCGCGATGGGACCGTTGAACGGGATATCCGATATGCTGACCGCCGCCGCCGCGCCGATTGCCGCCGCGACCTCGGGTGAGCAGTCGTGATCGACCGCGAGCGTCGTGCATGTGATCACGACATCGTTGCGCAGGTCGGACGGGAACAGCGGGCGCATGGGACGGTCGATTGCGCGCCCCGCGAGTACCGCCTGTTCGCTCGGGCGACCCTCGCGGCGCAGGAACCCGCCGGGAATGCGTCCGACGGAGTACAGTTTCTCCTCGAAATCGACGGACAGCGGGAAGTAGTCGATACCGTCTTTCGGGCGCGCGGACGCGGTGACGGCGACGAGTATCGTCGTCTTGCCGTACTCTACGACGAGCGCGGCGTTTGCAAGCTCCGCGAGCTTGCCGTAGCGCAGATTGAGTGTGCGCCCCGCGAGGTCCATGGTGTAGACTTTTTCGTTAAATTCGCGTTTTGTGATTACCATTTAATGCTCCTTTTTGTTTGGAGCGGAGACCTTTGCATTTGGAAAAATGTCCGCCGTGCGGGCGTTTTTTCAATTGCAACGGTTCCCGTCTCCTGTTGTTGTGATTATTATTGCATAACAGGGCTGTTTCGATACCGAAACAGCCCTGATTGTGCCAAGGTTACTTGCGGATGCCGAGTTTCGCGATGATCGCGCGGTAGCGGTTGATGTCGCGCTTTGCGAGATAGTCGAGCAGACTGCGTCGGCGACCGACCATCTTGTACATGCCGAGACGGCTGTGGTTGTCTTTTTTGTGGATTTTGAGATGCTCGGTGAGCTGCGCGATGCGCTCCGACAGAATAGCGATCTGCACCTCGGGCGAACCCGTGTCCGTCTCGTGTGTGCGGTTACTCTCGATAACCGTGGTCTTTTGATCCTTTGTGATCATGGTATGTCCTTTCTTTAACGTCGGATTTACGCCGAAGCACCGACAATTCCCAAACGCCAAGTATCGGGCGGAAAGGGTGGCGCACAACTTGTGAACGCGCCGTAATCCCGAAACTGAGCATAAGGCTACTTATAATATCACACTTTTTCGGTTTTGTCAAAGATTTTTTGCGAAAAAATGTATCACGCCGAATTGAAACATTAATTGTCCCGAACTTTTGCGATGATGGCGCAGATGGCGGCGACAAGCCTCACGCGGCAAGCGGGGTTTTGCCGCCGAGGATTTTGCGTGGGTAGTTGTTCATCCAATTTTGCACGGCTGCGATTCTTCGCGTTGATACTTTTGAGAAATCAGTGCCTTTCGGGAAGAATCTTCGTATAATTCCGTTGCTGTTTTCGTTTGTGCCGCGCTCCCAGCTGCTGTATGGGTGGGCGTAGAATACATTGCAACCAAAGGCTTTTTCGAGTTCTTCAAAGTTCAAAAACTCGCTGCCGTTGTCGAAAGTGACCGACTTAAAGCAAGGAACCGACGCGCGGCGATTCCCTGCTTTGAGTCGCAGAACCGCTGCAATTACTGACGCTTGTGTCTTGTCGGGCAATTTGACGATGATTTCTTCTTTCGTTTTTCTGTCTGTCAGCGTGAACAGAGCCGCCTTGGTTCCCTTTTTTCCGACAATCAGGTCGCCCTCCCAATGTCCCGCCTCAGAACGGTCGTTCGCCGCCGCAGGTCGCTCATATATGCTCTTGCCCTTGGTATGAAAGCCTTGGCGCGGCGCGGTTTTCTCCTGCCGCCAGCCGTCTTTCCGCAGCAAATCCTTTCGTGTTACGGCAAGATCGCCTCGGTCAATAGAATTATACACCGTTTTTACGGACAC
>JAISJJ010000018.1 GCA_031261585.1 Oscillospiraceae bacterium | reverse complement strand
GACACCACCCGTCGCGCGCTTTAACAATATATGTAACCGCCCGCGACGTAAAAATTTTCGGAATCGGTTATACTATTCGCAGCTTTTTGGCGATCAGGTTGCCGTCCGCGTAAAGATATACGCGCAGAAACGATGAGTTGTACTTGCCCTCAATTCTCGCGTTCTGTACGGTTGCAGACAATGTGTATTTCGACTCAAAGGTTCCCGCGATTTCGGCATGGACGTATCCGTTCACAATCAGCTCCGTCAAGCCGCGTGAGCGTTTCATGCTGATTTGCAGCCCTTTGTACTCGGCGGATATCAAAATTTTCCCGTCTTTGTCGTCGTGGCGTACTTGAAATGCCGTGTCGGTGTTGACATATCCGCCCTCGGAACCGATATTTTGCGGCACGTCACCCGAAAGCGGCGGCACGGTTACGGGCGGTTGCAGGGCAACAGCAAAATCCTCAGCACTGACACCGCGCAGTTTTGCCCACGACCGCACGCCGTTTATGAGATAGACGAGAATCCACACGTGAAAAGCGATGTCCAACAGGTAGGAGACCTCAAACTCGGCAAATACGGCGAGGAAAGCGAAGACCAGGCAGTCCGCGATGAAGAGAATCAGCGCAACCAACATGAAAGAGCGGTACCGGTTGGATAGTACCCAACACACGAGATAGAGCATGATGACGGCGACCGCCGCGATCAGTCCGACCACGAGAACAGCGTTGTTTTGAGTTTCCTCCGCGAGTGCGCTGCCGAGTGAAAACGCGAGTTGCGGCACCGTGGCTGAGAAGAGCAGGTATACGCCCGCTTTGAACGCGGTCAGCAACAGGTTGATCGACGTGAAAACGACGACTATCAGCAGGTTGCTTCTCGACTTTTTGAATTTCGCCGCTTGTTGCCGAATATCGGTTGTATCCATCACATGTCCTCCCTGAAATGTCAGCTTTTCAACATTTGTCAGTGTATCGCGCCTTTTTTATGGCTGCCGCCCATTACGTCGGAGACGTTGCTTATCGTCAAAAACGCGTTTTCGTCCTTGTCTGTGATGATGCTCTTCAACTTCGATATCTCAATCCGCGTGACGACCACGTAGATCACTTTCATCTTGCGGTGGAGATAGCCGCCCTCACCCTCCAAAAACGTCACGCCGCGCCCGAGCCGCGCCGAGATCGCCTCGGCGACCTCCTCGTACTTCTCCGACACGATCATCACGCACTTCGCCTCGTCAAGCCCCTCGACGACGATATCCATCACCTTTGACGCGATGTAGTACGTGAGCAGCGAGTACATAGCCTCGCTCGGGCTTAAAACGAAGCCCGCGACGGTGAAAATCACGACGTTGAACAGCAGAACGCACTGCCCGACGGAGATGTGCGTCTTGCTGCTGATGATTATGGACACCATCTCCGTGCCGTCGAGCGACGCGCCGAATCGTATGATGATGCCGATGCCCGCACCGAGAATTACGCCGCCGAATATCGCCGCGATAATCGGGTCGTTCTCAATCAGGTGGATATGCATCGCTTTGAGAATCTCCACCCACGCGGAGAACGACGCGATTGCGAACAGCGACTGAATGAGAAACGATTTGCCGATCTGCTTGTACCCGATGATGAGGAACGGAATATTCAACGAAAAGGTCAGTATTCCGAGCGGGATCGGGGTCAGGCGCGAAACCATGATGGATATGCCGACGACACCGCCGTCCATCAGCCCGTTCGGCAGCAGCAGAAACTCAATCGCGGCAGCCGCGATTATCGTTCCCACAAAAATCATGACGTAATGGTACACCTTTTTCACCATCGGATGTTTGCGTATCATGCGGTCACACTCCTACTCATTCAATATCAAATCGACGCGCGAAATCGACGCGCGAAAATGCGCAAGCCCGCGCTAAAACATTAGCGCGGGCTTGACAATCGGGTGGAGCTGGTGGTCAGAATCGAACTGACAACCTGTTCATTACGAGTGAACTGCTCTGCCATTGAGCCACACCAGCATTTCCCGATGTGCGCGAAGTCGGTCAGCCACTGACAAGCCGAGTTAATCGACGACACAACACCGCGACGAGAGATATTATACACGAGCGTTTTGCGCTTGTCAAGTGTAAAAATAGCGTTTGACAAACCTTTGTGTTTATGGCATAATGTTAAGTTGTGTGAACCACTATAATGTGAGTAGCGGGTTTGATTAATTTTCGGGCATTACCGTCATTCAGAGCTAAGCGAAGAATCTCTCGCGCACTGTCATTCTGAGCCTGCGAAGAATCTCATCATCTGTTATCTGATATCCGTTATCCATTATCTGTTATCTGTCAAACGACGGCGGGCGATTGATAATCGCCCTTACACGCGCACTGTCCGCAACTTACGTCCACAACCCTGAGTCAACTGCCAACTAATTTGCATTTAAGAGGTATTCCTGATGTTATTCCGCGATATTTCGTATTTGGACGAGCATTTTGAGCTGCGGCGCGGCAGCGTACTTGTCGAGGGCGCGGTGATTGCCGCGATAACCGACGCGCCGCCGTCCGACTATCGCGGCGAGATTATCGACGGCACCGACCGACTGCTGATACCCGGGTTTTACAACACGCACTGCCATGTGCCGATGACGCTCCTGCGCGGATACGGCGAGGGTTTGCCGCTCCAACGGTGGCTTAACGAGCGCGTGTTCCCGTTTGAGGAGCGTCTGACGGACGAGGACGTGTACTACGGTTCGCTCGTCGGCATCGCGGAGATGCTCGCGTCGGGTTGCGTGTCGTTCACAGACATGTACGACCACTGCGAGTCGATTGCGCAAGCCGTCGTCGAGACTGGTATCAAGGCGAATCTGTCGCGCGGCATCGTCGAGTTCGGCGGCGGCGGACTGTACGGTTCAATGAGACACGCCGAGGCGGTCTCGCTCATCGACAGATACCACGGCGCGTCTGACAACCGCATAATCTGCGAAGCTGCCGTCCACATGGAGACGACCACGAACGAGCGCGTCGTGCGCGAGTCTGCGGAGTTCGCGAAATCGCGCGGTCTCGGCGTGCATATCCACCTGTCGGAGACGAAAAAGGAGCACGACGACTGCGTGAACGCGCGCGGTGTCACACCCGCTCGGTATTTTGAGGACTGCGGACTGCTCGATTCACGCGTGACGGCAGCGCACTGCGTTTGGGTCACGGACGAGGACATTGAGATTCTCGCGCGGCACCATGTCTCAGCGGCGCACTGCCCGTCGAGCAACATGAAGCTCGGTTCGGGCGTCGCGCGGTTGCCCGAGCTGATCGAGCGCGGCGTTCTCGTGTCGCTCGGCACGGACGGCGCGTCGTCAAACAACAACCTCAACATGCTCGAAGAACTGCATCTGATGAGCATGATACACCGTGGTGTGCGGCGCGACCCCGAACTGCTGCCGCCGTCCGAGACGCTGAAAATCGCGACACGCAACGGCGCGCTCGCTCAGGGGCGGCAGGACTGCGGACTGGTAAAAGTCGGGTTCCGCGCCGACCTCGCCGTGCTGCGGCTCGACACGCCGCACATGATGCCCGTCCACGATCCGCTGACGGACGTCGCGTTCTCCGCTCAGAGCAGCGACGTGGCGATGACCGTCGTCGACGGCAAAATCGTCTACCGCGACGGTGTTTTCGCGGGATTCGATGTGCGCGACGCGCTGAATCACGCCGTGAAGAGCGCGAGACGCATCGCGGACGAATTGGGATAGAGCCGTAAATGGGATAAACCCGCATGATTGGGATAGACCCGTATGATTGGGGTAGACCCGTAAAAGGGCGAGTTGACCCATGATAAAGGGCGGGTTGACCCCGCCCCAACAACAACATCAAAGGAGCCACACCATGTCAACACCGCAAAATTCGGCAAATCCGGGAGATTTCGCGCGCACCGTACTCATGCCCGGCGACCCGCTGCGTTCTAAATTCGTCGCCGAGACGTATTTCGAGAACGCGCGTCTCGTCAACAATATCCGAGGTATTCAGGGCTATACGGGGACGTATCGCGGCGTGACCGTGTCGGTCATGGCGAGCGGCATGGGTATGCCGTCGATGGGCATCTACGCGCACGAGTTGTACAACCACTACAACGTCGACAACATCATACGCATCGGCACGGCGGGCGCGATATCCGAGTCGCTGAAAGTGCGCAGTGTCGTCGCGGGTATCGGCGCGTCGACGAACTCCGAGTACATCATGTCGCAACTCGGCGTGCGCGGACATTTCGCGCCGACCGCGAGTTTTTCGCTGCTTGAAACGGCAGTCGCCGCCGCGCGGGAACTCGGTGCGCCCATGGTCGTCGGCAATCTGTACTCGTCCGACGCGTTTTACGACCGCTCGGGCGCGGCGATAGAGTGGGGTAAACTCGGTTGTCTCGCCGTCGAGATGGAGGCCGCCGCGCTGTACTATAACGCGGCGATCACGGGCAAACATGCGCTCGCGATATGCACGATCTCCGACCACGTGCTGACAGGCGAGGAGACTCTGCCCTCCGAGCGCGAGACGCAGTTTACGCAGATGATTGAAATCGCGCTCGAAACCGCGCGTCGGCTCGGATAATGGGCAAAATTTTTACCGTGGACGTTGCGAAGTGCAACGGCTGCTATAACTGCCAACTCGCGTGCCGCGACGAACACGTCGGCAACGACTGGGCGCCGTATGCGCGCCCGCAACCCGAAAACGGGCAGTTCTGGCTCAGACTCACCGACCACCCGCAGGGTACGATACCGAAAGTGCGCATACACTACGTCGCGCAACTCTGCAACCATTGCCGCGACGCGTCGTGCATCGGCGCGTGTCCGCAGCAGGCTATCTATCGGCGCGACGACGGGTTAGTCATCATCGACCCCGAGACGTGCAACGGCTGCGGAGACTGTGTTTCCGCTTGCCCGTACGACGCGGTGTTTTTCAACGACGAGTTGAAAATCGCACAGAAATGCACGGGTTGCGCGCACCTCTTGGACAACGGTTTCAAACTCCCGCGCTGTGTCGACGCGTGTCCCACCGACGCGCTCGGCTTCGGTGAGGAGGACGATCTGCGCGATTTCACCGTCGGCGCGGAGGTTCGGCAACCTGAGACGGGTTGCGCACCGCGCGTGTACTACCGCAATATCCCCGGAAAGTTCGTCGCCGCAACGGTTTATGACCCCGTTGAGCGCGAGGTCGTGATCGGCGCGAAAGTGCGCCTGACGAACGGCGGAAAGACGCGCCACAGCGTCACGGACGCTTACGGTGACTTCTGGTTTGAGGATCTGCCCGCAGGCAAGTACGACCTCGTGATCGAGGCAAAAGGCTTCGAGTTCAAGAACATCACAGATATCGACGCGACGGAAAACTCGGTGAATCTGGGCGACGTAGCTTTGCAATTAACAGTTAACAATTAACAATTAACAGTTACGTGGGTTTGGACGAGAGTTGCGTCAGATAACAGTTAACAGATATGGACGGGGAACAAACCCCCGCCGTCTGCGGACAGCACCCCCTTTCCGAAATGGGGCAGGGTTTGGACGTTGGTTGCGGGGCAGTGCCGTAGGGGCGACCATTGGTCGCCCGTCGGGGTTGTTCGCCCCGCAACAGGGCGACCACACAGGGTCGCCCCTACAAAGACCAATACACGCGCGTGAGATTCTGCAAAGGGCGGGTAGACACGCCCCTACGATAACGAGAAAGGCGAATCAATATCAAGGGGATTCTTCGCTTCGCTCAGAATGACAGCGGTGGGCAAGTTGCGCATGAGATTCTTCGCTTCGCTCTGAATGACAGTGCCGTGAAAACCGCAAGATGAATCGGTAATCAAGGTAATCTTCACTATTTATTACGGGGGTGCGCGTGTGCATGAAACTATAACGCTCTCAAACGGTGTGCGCGTGCTGTCTGAGCGCATTGCGGACGTGCGCTCGTGTTCGCTCGGCGTTTGGGTCGGCACGGGTTCGCGGCACGAGCCTGAGCGTCTCGGCGGCGCGGCGCATTTTATCGAACACATGCTGTTCAAAGGCACCGAAACCCGCTCGGCGCAGGACTTGGCGGCGTTTATGGACAGCGTCGGCGGTCAGATCAACGCGTTCACGACGCGCGAGTTGACGTGTTTCCACGGGCGCGTCGTCGATGAAAAGGTCTCCGCGCTCGCGGAGGTGTTGGCGGACATACTCCTGCGCTCGAAATTCGCGGAGTCGGACGTGGCGGCGGAGCGCAACGTGATTCTCGAAGAGATCGGCATGTACGAGGACACGCCCGACGACGTTGCGACGGAGTTGTTGACCGCAAAGGTGTTCCACGGCAGTCTCGGGCGACCGATTCTCGGTACGGCGGGTAAGCTGAACCGCATGACGGGCGCGACGCTGCGGAAGTACCAAAAGAGCCGCTACGTCGGCTCGGCGATAGTCGTCGCGATGTGCGGATCGTTCTCCGACGGCGATTTGGCGCGCGTGTGCGAACTGTTCGGCGAGGTCGAAGCGGGCGACGCGCCGACATTCGAGCCTACCGAGTACACACCCGCCGTCGCGAGCCGACGCAAGCCCATTGAGCAGAACCACATCGTCCTCGCGATGCCCGGCATACAGGTCACGGACGAGCGGCGGTACGCGCTGCAACTCATGTCGGACATTCTCGGCGGCGGCATGTCGTCGCGCCTGTTCCAACAGGTGCGCGAGACGCGCGGACTGTGTTACAGCGTCTACTCCTACGCGTCGAGCTACGCGGACACGGGTTCGCTCTCGATATACACCGCGCTCGGTGCGGACACGGAGCGCGACGCGCTGCGCGTGATAGCCGACGAGGTGCGAAAATTCCGCGACGGCGGTGTCACATCGGACGAGTTGACGCGCTCGCGGGATCAGGTGCGCGCGAATCTGCTCATGTCGCTCGAGAGCACGTCGTCGCGCATGAACCGACTGGGGCGCAACACGTTGACGTACGGTCACGTGATCGACACCGAGGATTCGATAGCGCGGTACGAAGCCGTGACGGCGGACGATATCGCGGCTGTCGCGGGCGAGTTGCTCGACTTCTCGAAACTCTCGCTGTCCGTCGTAGGAAAAGTGCGGAGAACCTCAGAGTATTTGGAAATACTTAAAAAATAGGAGATTATTATGTCAACTTACACCCTCAACGTCGCGGGACTGACCCGCGAACTGCCCCTGTGCAAGGCGAGCGAGACGCTCACAATCGCCGCGTTCGTGATATTCGGCGACGTGGAACTCACGGTCGCGACGGCGCAAGCGTTGCTCGAACGCGCGCCCGATTTCGACTACCTCGTCGCGCCCGAGGCGAAAGCGATACCGCTCGTCCACGAGATGGCGCGGCAGTCGGGACGCAACGAGTATTTCCTCGTGCGTAAGCAGAAAAAGCTCTACATGAACGGCGTTTTTGAGTCCGATCTGCGCTCAATCACGACCGAAGCCAGCCAAAAACTGTACATGGACGGTGCGGACGCGGCAAAGATGCGCGGCAAACGCGTACTGCTCATCGACGACGTGGTGTCCACGGGCGAGAGTCTGCGCGCGGTCGAGGAACTCGTGAACAAGGCGGGCGGCGTGATCGTCGGCAAGATGGCGATACTCGCCGAGGGCGACGCGCAAACCCGCGACGATTTGGTGTTTTTGGAGACGCTACCGTTGTTTGATAAGGACGGGAATGTGATATAGGGCGCGCGGAATTATTGTGGCGCAATTAAGTGTTTCGTAGGGGCGGGGTCAACCCGCCCTTTGCCGTTGTTTGGACATGTGCGCAAGGGCGGGTGAACCCCGCCCCTACAAAACGTCGCGATGGTACCGTAACATTGTGCAATCGCCGATGCATGGGCGTGTCAACCCGCCCTTGCGTTATTTTGACAAAACCACGCGTTTTCGTATTTTCGGTTGCTTGACGCGGGTGCTTTTCCCATCACCCTGCCCCAATTTCCTCGCCGCTGCTATCAGTCGTCCTATGCTCAGTACGAAGTTGAAAATCTCGGAGAAGTACACGACGAACACGTATCCCGCGACACCGTAGCGCGGCAGCAGGAACCACACGAGCACGACCGACACCGCCGAGTCCGCGATGTTCACGCCCATCGAATAAACCTGCAACCCCAGTCCGCGCAGCATGCCGTCTGTCACCGAGTCCGTGTACATGACGGGGACGATCCACGCGAGTTGCCGTATGTATCGCCCCGCCTGTGCGGAGTTGTATATCGCGTTGCCGAGGAAGTCCGAGAACCCGATCAGCAACACCATCACGAGCGTTGAGAACAGCAGCCCGTAGGTGAGTGTGCGCTTCATCAGCATTTTTATGCGTGTCGTGTCTCCGCGCACCTCCGCGTCCGTCAGTTCGGGTACGATCATCTCGGACAGCGCGCTGAAAAACGCCTGCGGGAACGTGATTATCGGGAATACCATACCCGTAATCATGCCGTAATCCGCGAGCGCGTTCTCGCTCGACGCGCCCGATTTGCGAAACCCGCGCGGTACGAGCAGGTTTTGCAGCGTCGTCAGCGCGGTGCGGGCATACGCCGAGACCGCGAGCGGCAACGCGATACCGAACATGCGACGCGTCACGCCCTCCGCGGTGCCGCCGACGTTCGGAATCCTGCGCTGATCAAATTTGTACAGAACGAACAGCATGACGAACGCCGCAATCTCCCCAGCGACACCGCCCGCGACGATCACGGCGCACGACATTTCAAGGCTCATGTGCGCGCTCGCCGTGAGCGCGACGATGATGACGGCTATGCGTATCACCTGTTCCGCGATCTGCGCGGACGCGGACTTTGCGACGCGGCACACCGCCGTGAAGTACCCCGACAGCACCGCGGTCATCGCGAAGCACGGCAACGACAGCGACAATACGCGCAACGAAAGCACCGTGCGCGCGTCGCCAATCCACCGATACCCGATTGTCGGCGCGCCGAGGTACAGAACCGCTCCCGCCGCCGTCCCGAAGCAGACAGCGTAGACGAGACAGCGTTTTATCGCCGCGCGCGCACCGCGCCCCGACCCCGCGCCGAGTTCCATCGAGATGAGCCGCGTCGCCGCGAACCGTATACCCGATATCGCGAACGTCGCCGCGAGTGACGCGACGGACATGATGAGCTGAAACAGCCCGATGCCCGCCGCGCCTATTCTTTTGGACAGCCAGACCTGAAACACCATAGCCACGCCGCGCATCAAGAGGCTCGTCGCGGTGAGCAGCGCGGTGTTCAGCAGCATGGCGCGCGTTCTGTCAGGAGTTGAGTTCATGGAACACCCCATTATCTTGTCTCCCGACATTGTATGCAAAGCGAGGTTGTGACATGTCCGATGGCAATTAACAGTTAACAATGAACAATGAACAATTGGGGACGAGAGTTGCGGGTTGCGCCGTAACCCTCGTCCTGCTCTCGTCAACTGTTATTTGTTCATTGTTAATTGTTAATTGACCATAGGTACCTAACAAAATTTTTGAAAACCCCTTTACAAACGGTTTTTGACGTGGTATACTGCTCTAAAAGAATTCGAAAGGGAGAGATAATATGCCACCACCGTTTGGAGGACCCGGAGGACCGCGACTCGGCAGGGGGGGAATGCGCGGCTTTGGTCCCATGTCCGACGAGGAAAAAGCCGAGGCCCCGAAAATCACCCGCAAGCTCGTATTCCGCGCGTTCTCGTACCTGAAACCGTATAAATTCCAACTGTTTGTCATCCTGCTGACGATTCTCGTGTCGTCCGTGCTCGGACTGTTGCCGACGTACCTGTCGCGCGATGTGGTAGACAAGGGTTTCCTCGGCGCGAACGTCGATCTCGTCGTCACGAGCAGCGCGAAAGTGGGCGATCAGCTCAAACTGACCGCGAGTACGGCGGATACGCAGTACCTGTTCACCCTCGTCGTCGACCCGTCCGCCGAGGTGCCGAGTTTGGAGACGTTCACGCTTGAAAAGCGCGGTACGCCGACCGACAGCACGTGGATATTCAACGATCAGGAGTTCACAACGCACACGTACGATCTCGGCGAGGTTCGCATACCGCCCAACGCGCGGATAACGCTCGTCGAGGTGAAGTCGGACTTCAACTCGATAGCCAAGGGGCTTGTGCAGTCGGGTGCCGCCACAAAAGCGGACTGGAAGCTCGACAATCAGGATTCCGCCGCGGCGTATGTCGACAACAGGCAGTCGGGTTCGTTGTCGCTGGTCGTAATCCTCATCATCGCGTCGTTCATCGTGATGATCATCTCGGGTCTCATCGGCATACTGCAAAGCTACGTCAACACGTGGATGAGCCAGCACATTGTGTTCGATATGCGCAACCAGATGTTCGACCACCTTACATATATGTCGCACCGATTCTTCACGAACGAGAAGCAGGGCGACCTGATAACGCGCATGACGAGCGACGTTCAGGGCGTGAATCAGGTCATCTCGGGAACGCTCATCAACCTATTCTCGAACCTGATAACACTCGTCACGACGGTCGTCGCGATGATCAGCATGAACTGGCGGCTCACCATCGTCGGTATCCTCATAATCCCGATACTGATTGTCCCGACGCGTGCCGTCGGACGCAAACGCTTTGAGATTGCGGGAGCGACACAGGACGCGCAGGACGACATGAACCAGATTCTCAATGAGACGCTGAACGTATCGGGTTCTCTGCTCGTGAAACTGTTCACGCGCGAGAAACGCGAGTACGCGAAGTTCGAGAAAACGAACACGGAGATCGTCGAACTGTCCATTCGCGAGAGCATCGTCGGTCGGTGGTTCATGATGTTCATGCAGATTTTGAACCAGATCGGACCCACGATTATCTACCTCGTCTCGGCGGTGTTGCTGTTCAAGTACGCGCGGCTCGACATCACAGTCGGCTCAATCGCGGCGATGATCGCGCTCGTGCAGCGTTTGTTCGGTCCCGTGCAGTCTCTGTTCTCGATGCAGGTCGACATAACGCGCTCTATGGCGTTGTTCAACCGCCTGTTCAACTACTACGATATGCCGATTGAGATCACGAACAAGCCCGACGCGATCGACCCCGGCACCGTCCACGGCACCATCGAGTTTGAGGACGTGAAGTTCCACTACGACAGCGATTCGCCGATTCTCAAAGGCGTATCGTTCTCGATCAAACCCGGTACGACAACCGCTATTGTCGGTCCGTCGGGCGCGGGCAAGTCTACGATTATCAACCTCATTCCGCGTCTGTACGACACCATTTCGGGTGCCGTGAAGATCGACGGCGTGGACGTGCGCGACCTCGACATGTTCGCGCTGCGCCGCAACATCGGCTTCGTGACGCAGGATACGTACCTGTTCAACGGCTCCGTGCGCGACAATCTGCTGTACGCCAAGGAGGACGCGACGGACGCGGAGCTGATCGACGCCTGCAAAAAGGCGAATATCCACGACTTCATCGACTCCCTGCCCGAGAAGTACGACACCGTCGTCGGCAACCGCGGCTTGAAGCTGTCGGGCGGCGAGAAACAGCGCATGTCGATAGCGCGCGTGATTCTGAAAGACCCGAAGATTCTGCTGCTCGACGAGGCGACGAGTTCGCTCGACTCGATATCCGAGACCATGATTCAGGCGGCAATCGACCCGCTGCTCGGCGGGCGCACAGGCGTCGTCATAGCGCACAGACTGAGTACGATTATGTCCGCCGACGAGATCGTCGTCCTGCAAAAGGGCGAGGTCAAGGGACGCGGCACGCACCGTGAGCTGCTCGCGACGAACGACGTGTACAAAGAGCTGTACGAGACGCAGTTCAGCCGCGCGATTGAGGACTACAAGCAGTCGCAGGAGGAACAGGAGCAAAACGGCGAGAACACGAATCTGCCCGAGTTCATGCGGCGCGGCGGCGGCGGTCGTCCGAACGTTCAAGGCGGTCGCGGCGGATTCACACCGCCCGAGGGCTTCGACCCGTCGAAGTTCCCCGGCGGTCCGCCGACAGGGTACGACCCCGACAATTTGGGTTTTGACCCGAGCAATTTCAAGCCACCCGAGGGCTTTGATCCGAGCAACTTCCCAGGTTTCCCCGGCGGTTCAGGCGGAGGTTTCCCCGGCGGCGACAGATAAAAACGATAAAAACGCGCTCAGACGATATCGTCTGAGCGCGTTTTTATCGTTTTTATCTGTCGCCGCCGGGGA
>JAISJJ010000011.1 GCA_031261585.1 Oscillospiraceae bacterium | reverse complement strand
ACAACAACGCGATCGTGTTTGCGCAGAGACTCGGTGTGTACAACACTTTTGGCACTTCAGGTGCATCAGGTAAATTCCTGCGCGGCGACGCAGTCGTTCAGATGGCGAATGTATTGTTGTCGAAAGTTAAAGGTACGAGTCAGACACTATTGGATCAACTTGTTGCACAAGGCGTAGTGACACGTGCATGGGCGAATGATTTCATAGAGTTTGCGCGGTAGCACAATATTTGGAATCGGCGCATCAGTTTAAGGCTGATGCGCCATTTCATTTTGTTGTTGTGTACTTTGCGGTGTTTGAGTAATTCAAAACATTTCTCCGAAACACTTGACCAAACAGCTCAAGTTCTCGTTCGCGCCTGTCGGTGTGCGGTGTTTCGTGCGACAACGTGGCTATTCTGTGAGCGCAAATGCGAATATCCAGTCCGCACAAATAATTTTGTGCTTTGTCGAAAAGCGTGGTGCAATATCCGCGTACCAACCTGTTTGCTCGTTCGCCGAAATGGAGGGCAAACATGGACACATCACAATCGCACCTTGCAAATCAAACAGGCTTCACATATCAGCGGGTGACAACGGTCACTCCGCTCGGCGACGCGACGCGCACCGTCGTCCGCGATACCGCCATGCAGTTTCAGGCGCACAACAACCCCGCCGCGCCGACAGAGCAGGAGGGCATTACGGCACTCTACGAGCGTCTCTCTCAGGAGGACAAGAGCGAGGGCGAATCGAACAGCATCGCGAACCAAAAACTTGATCCTCGAACGATACTGCCGAGACCACGGCTACACCGCGTTCCGACACTACGACGAGGACGACGGATACAGCGGCACGACGTTCGACCGCCCCGGGTTTCAGCGTATGCTCACCGACGTCAAGGCGGGAAAAATCAAGCGCGTTATCGTCAAGGATATGTCGCGGTTCGGCAGGGATTATCTGCAAGTCGGAATGTTCACGGATATGCTGTTCCCCGACTTCGGCGTGCATTTTGTCGCCGTGAACGATGGCGTGGACAGTATTCGCGGGGATAACGAATTTACCGCGATTCGCAACGTGTTCAACGAGATGTACGCGCGCGACACGAGCAAGAAAATCCGCGCAACATGGCAGTCAAAGGGCAAATCGGGCGAGCATCTATGCACCCTGCCGCCCTACGGCTACATGAAAAACCCGCAGAACAAGGGGCAATGGATAATCGACGAGGAAGCCGCCGCAGTTGTGCAGAAGATTTTCGCGCTCTGCATGGACGGCAGGGGTCCGGCGCAGATAGCGAAGTGGCTGAGGGCTAACAACATTGTCACACCGTCCACGCACATGACCGAAAACGGTCTGCCGCTATCGGTCAAGCCCTCCAAATATCCGTTCAGGTGGGATCCCGGCATAATCGCCGACATTCTGGAACGCGTTGACTATCTTGGGCATACGGTGAACTTCAAAACGACAAAACCGTCGTACAAGAGCAAGAAAAAGCTCAATAACGCGCCGTCGGAGTGGGCGATATTCGAGAACACGCACGAGGCGATAATCGAGGAGAGCGTGTTTTTGATTGTGCAGAACCTCCGACAGTCGCGGATACGTCCCACTAAAATGGGTGCGATGGGAATGTTTTCGGGCTTGCTGTACTGCGCGGACTGCAACGGCAAGATGTACCAATGCCGCACGAACAAGTTAGAGAAGCGGCAGGAGTATTTTATATGCTCCACCTACCGCCGAGAGCGCGCGGATTGCACGACGCACTCGATCCGAAACGTCGTGTTGGAGGAAATCGTTCTGAAAAACCTGCGCGAGGCGATTGCGTATGTATCGTCGCACGAAGCTAAGTTCGTCCGCGAAGCGGCTGACGTGAGTTTGCGCGAGCAGGACAAGGAACTCGGCAAAAAGCGCGAGACGCTGAAAAAATCCGAGATTCGCATAGCCGAGCTTGACAGCATTATAAAGCGACTGTACGAGGACAACATCAGCGGCAAGCTGACCGACGAGCGGTTCATCATGCTCTCGCGCGAGTACGAGCAGGAGCAGAGCGCGCTGAAAACCGCCGCCGACGCGACGCGCCGTGAACTTAGCGGTCAGGAGCAGAAGCGCGGCAACGTCAAAAACTTCATCGCCGCGACAAGAAAGTATACCGACCTGCAAGCACTGGACGCGACTGTCCTGCGCGAGTTTGTGGACAAGATTTACATTTCCGCGCGGGACAAGGATACGAAAACGCGTGAGATCGAGATCGTCTACAACTTCATCGGCGCGTTCAATTTTGCGGCAACCGTGAAGCCTACGGAGCAAGCGGAAACTGAACAAGTTGTTACAGAAGCAATGACGAAAACCGAGCGCGAACACGTGAAAGTAGGCGCGGCATGATTGAGCAGACAACCGCGCTGTACTACCGCGTGGCGAACAACAAGCAGTCTGACGGCTTGAACACTGACAGTCAAATGCAAAAACTTCTTTGTTATGCGCAGGAGCGCGGGCTGAACAGCTTCACACTCTACGTAGACAGCGGCACAAGCGGACTAACCCTTGACCGTCCGTCACTTAACGCGCTGAAAGCTGACATTGAGACAGGTCGCGTGAACAAGGTTGTCGTATGCGACGTTGCGCGCGTTGCGAGAGACTTCCTGCTTATGTGGGATTTTATAGCGTGGGTTGAGACACAGGGCGCGGGAATTGTCAGCATCGCGGAGGGGGATATAACCGCTTCGATGTTTGGTGACTTCACTGCGGTTTTTCGTTCGATTTTGAATGTAGAACATGCGGAATAACACGGAGCGTAAAATCCAAATCGTCTCTGACTTTATACGGGCAGTTGGCTTTGTTGCGGCTACGGAACCAGTCAAAACCAACGAGTAGCAACGGAAAACGGCGTAGCTGTTATGCTACACCGTGTTTCCGTGAAATGTTTCCTTACGGCGGGGTGGTCAAACCCAGCCCCTACGATACTCATCGTCCACACGTCCTAATTGTCAATTGTCAACTGTCAATTGTCAATTAATAAGCCACTCCCCACACGACCATCTTGTCCGCCGATTTTCCGCACACAGGACATGTGTCCGCGATATGCTCCTGCTCGAACGGGATGCAGCGCGACGACACGCCAGCGTCGTCCTTCATGCGCACTTCGCACGCAGCGTCGCCGCACCACATCGTCTTGATGAAGCCGCCGCGCGTTGTGATGATATCGCGCGTCTCGTCGAGCGTCGTCGCGGTGAAGATGTTCTCGTTCAGATGTTTCAAGGCTTTTGCGTACATCAAATCGTGAATCTCGTCGAGCAGCGCGGGTATGCGCGCTTCAAGCTCGGTGAGTGGTATCTCGACCTTTTCGCCGTCCACGCGGCGCACCGCGACGCACTTACTCGCCTCGATGTCGCGCGGTCCCAATTCAATGCGCAACGGCACGCCGCGCATCTCGTGTTCCGAGAACTTCCACCCGGGCGAGTTGTCCGAATCGTCAACTTTCGTGCGGATTCCCGCGTTTTTCAGACGCTGCCACAGCTCGTTCGCAGCGTCGAGCACACCTGGCTTGTGCGCCGCGACGGGTATCACGACAACCTGAACGGGCGCGACGCGGGGCGGCAGGACGAGACCGTTGTCGTCTCCGTGCGTCATGATCAGACCGCCGATACTGCGTGTGGACAAGCCCCACGATGTCTGGAACGGGTAGGACTGCTGATTGTTCTTGTCCGTGAACGTGATATTGAACGCGCGGGCGAACCCGTCGCCGAAATAGTGCGACGTACACGCCTGCAACGCCTTGCCGTCGTGCATCATGCTCTCGATCGTGTACGTGCGCTCGGCTCCCGCGAACTTCTCCTTGTCCGTTTTCAGCCCGCGAATCACGGGCATCGCGAGTTGCGTCGTGTACGTCTCGGCGTAGACTTCGAGCATGCGCTCCGTCTCCGCAATCGCCTCTTCCTCGGTCGCGTGGAGCGTGTGACCCTCCTGCCACAGAAATTCACGGTGCCGCAGGAACGGGCGCGTCGTCTTTTCCCAGCGCAGGACGCTGCACCATTGGTTGTACAGCTTCGGCAGGTCGCGCCACGAGTGAACCGTCTGCGCCCAGTGGTCGCAGAACAGCGTCTCCGACGTGGGGCGAATGCACAGACGCTCCTCCAACTCCTCGCCGCCGCCGAACGTCACCCACGCGCACTCGGGCGCGAACCCCTCGACGTGATCTTTCTCCTTTTGCAGCAGCGACTCGGGGATCAGCAGCGGCATGGACACGTTCTCGTGTCCGTAATCCTTGAAACGGCGGTCGAGAAAGTTCTGAATGTTCTCCCAGATCGCGTATCCGTACGGTCGCAGCACGAAAAATCCCTTTGCGCCTGAATAGCTGATAAGCTCCGCGCGCGTCACAACGTCCGTGAACCATTGCGCGAAATCCGCGTCCATATTGGTGATCTGCTCAACCTTTTTCGGTGCTGCCATACGCCGCCACCTCCATTATTATGTGAAATAAAATGTTACCACAGCTTTGGCAATAAGTCAACCGCGAATTTCAGCTTTGCTCGTCTACGTTTACTTTTCCCGCGTTCCAACTTCCGTCATTGCGAGCGCACGAAGCAATCCAGTCCCTCGCAACCTCGTCCAACTTCGCGTTTTGCGAGGGTTTGGACAGAGAAACGAGGTTCTGGATTGCTTCGCGCGGCTCGCAATGACGAGGGGAAAAGTTAATGCGGTAGCCGTGTTGAACGGCGCACGTCAGCTGTGCGTCTGCCGCTCCAACTCATCTTTTATCTCGCGCATTACGCGTTTCCCCTCGGTCACCTGCTTAATCGTCGCCGTTGCGCCGACCGCGAGAAACATCACGCCGATTGCCAACCCGCAACCCGTGTCCGTGAGTGCGGCGTTTTCGATCAGCGCGGCACCATGCGCAAATTCCACGGCGACTATCACGAGCAGGATTACCGAAACCGCCAGCAGCGTGCTGACCGATACCGTCGGTCCGACTATGCGCGCACCGTCGGTTTTCGTTGCAAACAGTACCTTTTCGCGAACCGTCACAGGCGAGTACGCCCCGCGCAGGGCGAGTTCCAACCCGCACAGGCAAAACGCCGCCATGCCTATCAGCACATTCGTGTAGAACGGCGAAGCCCAGAAAATGCCGTTATCCGCGAGAAACGCGTTCGCGAGAAGCAGGGCGAACATGAGCGCGGCGGTGTGGAAAAACGTCTGCCCGCGAACGAGATTCTGCCGCTCGTCGAATTTTGTTCTGCTTGCGGTGACGCTGAAATAAAATTTTGCTTTCATTTTTGACCCTCCTGTTCCTCAATCCAAAATAGTTCGTCGAGTGACTTTCCGAGTACCCTGCATATCGCGATGCAGAGGCGGATCGTCGGGTTGTAGTCGCCGATCTCAATCGCGTTGATCGTCTGCCGCGACACACCGACGGCGTCGGCAAGCCGCTGCTGCGACATGTCAAGAGCGGCGCGCGCCGATTTGAGCCGTAAGTTTTTTGCCATAGAATCACCTCGTGACATAGTGTAGCACATCGCGAACAATATGTCAAGTATAATTTACACTATACCCACATATTTTTTGCCGTCCCGCTCACCCTCGGCTATCGCATCTGTTTTAGCGCACACAAAACCCCCGTCATTGCGAACCTCGCGGAGCAATGACGAGGGGACGAGGTATGAAGCGCGGGTTGATCATTACCGCACCGCTTCAATGACGACGGCTTGCCGATACAACCCGTCGTACGCCGATTTGACGAGAGACTTTTTGTGCGAAATGTTCTTATGCTCCAACGGGTCGTTGAAATAGTAGCAATCCTTGTCGTATCCGACGAGCACCAAGCAGTGCATTGGCGAAACCCACTCGATACGCTCGCCCGTGATCTCGTCCGTCCATGAGACCGCCGACAGCGGCGTGACCATCTCGACGGTAGCCCAGATGAGCACGGGGACGCCGTTGTCTATGTATTCGCGGCACAATTCGTCGATAGTCTTGTCGGATATTTCCGACACCGTGAATTTCGCGCTGTCAATAATCTTGTTCACCGCGTTCACAATCACCGACGCGTAGCACCCCCAACCGTGTTCGGAACGGGGATCGCCGACGAACGCTCGCCGAGGATTGGTGCCGACCAATTTGCCGCTCTTGTCGGCACTCGGAGCGTTTCCCGTGTCGAGATAATCGTCGACGAACTCGTCCACGGTTATGTCAACGCCGAGATAATTCAACGCCATGACGGCGGACACGCTCTCGCAACCCGTCGGAAAATCCGCTTTTTGACTGATGAACGGCACGTCGAGGATTACGGATTTGGGGATTACGGATTTTGACCGTAAAAACGCAAAATACGCGACGGCGCACAAACCCGCGATGGAAATTAAAATCAGCACTGGCTTGCCTTTTCGTTTTCTCTTCACATTCGCACCCGTCAATCCCCAAGCTCTTTTTTCAGTTCATAGATCAGATTCAACGCCTCAATCGGACTGAGCGCGTCGGGTTCGAGCGCGTGGAGACGGTCGACCACCGCCTTATCTCGCGTGTCCGACAGCGTGAACTGATCGGTCACGGCGGCGACGGGTGCCGTAGTTGCAACGGGTTGCGCGCCGCCCGACAGTTCGTCCATCACCGTGCGCGCGCGGCGCAGTACCGACTCGGGCAGACCCGCGAGACGCGCCACGTCTATGCCGTAGCTGTCGCGCATCGCGCCGGGCGTGACCTTGCGCAGGAATATCACCTCGCCGCCCTGCCGCCGCGCCGTCATCGCGCAGCACACGACGCCGGGTATCTCGTGTTCCATGTCCGCAAGCTCGTGGTAGTGCGTCGAGAACATCGTTTTCGCGCCGAGACGGCGGCGGTCAGCGCAAAACTCGAGTATCGCGCGGGCTATCGCCATGCCGTCGTACGTCGAGGTGCCGCGCCCGATCTCGTCGAGCAGAATCAGACTGCGGCGCGTCGCGTGGGCGAGAATGTCCGACGCTTCGCTCATCTCGACCATAAACGTGCTGCGCCCGCCCGCGAGGTCGTCCGCCGCGCCGATACGCGTGAAAATACGGTCGACGACGCTGATATTCGCCGCGCTCGCGGGTACGAACGAGCCTATCTGCGCGAGCAGGACGATGAGCGCGGTCTGGCGCATGTACGTGCTCTTACCCGCCATGTTCGGACCCGTGATGATCGTCGCTATGCGGTCGCGGCAGTCGAGTTTCGCGTCGTTCGGCACGAAATGCGAGTCCGTGTGCGTGAGTTCGACGACGGGGTGCCGCCCCGCCGTGATGTCGATCACGCCGTCGACGTTCAGAGCGGGCATGACCCACCCGCCGCGCGACGCTGTCTCCGCGAGAGAACACAGCGCGTCGAGTACCGCGATACGCTCCGCCGTCTCGGACACGCGCAACGCGGCGGCGGCTACGCGCTTGCACAGTGCCGTGAAAATCTCAAATTCCATCTGCGCGCAACGCTCACGCGCGGATAACACGTCATTTTCGAGCCGTTTCAACTCCTCGGTGACGTACCGCTCCGTGTTCGCGAGCGTCTGCCGCCGCACGTAATCGGGCGGCACATCCTCCGCTTTCGAGCGCGGCAGTTCGATATAGTACCCCGTCACGCGGTTGTAGCCGACTTTCAGGCGCAAGCCCGTGCGGTCGCGCTCGCGCATCTCGAGTTGCGCCACAGCGTCGCCGCCGCCGTTCACGAGTTCGCGCAGACGGTCGACCTCGGGGTCGCAGCCGAGCTTTATCAGTCCCCCGTCGTGCAGCGCGACGGGCGGCGCGGCGTCAATCGTGCGCGCGATATCGGCGCGCAGATCGGCAAGACGGTCGAGCGCGAAAATCTCGCGCAATTCGGCGGATTTCATCGGTTCGAGCGGCGGCAGCAGATCGTCGAGCTTGTCAAGCGACTGACCGAGCGCGGCGACATCGCGCGCGTTGCCGTTGCCGTAAGCGATTTTGCCCGACAGCCGCTCCACGTCGCCGATACCGCGCAGGGCGTATGTGATCTCGCCCCTTGCGACGGACTGCGACACGAGTTCACCCACCGCGTCGAGCCGACGCTGAATCCGCGCGACACCGAGCAGCGGGCGCAGTACCCACGCGCGGAGCATACGCCGCCCCATCGGGGTGCGCGTGTGGTCGACAGCCCACAGCAGACTGCCGCGTTTCTCGCCCGTGGATGACGACTGCACGAGTTCCAGCCCGCGAATCGCGGCGATGTCGAGTTCCATGTACTCGCCGTCCGACGTGTCGTGAAACCGCAGTTGCGGCACGGAGGACAAGCGAGTCTCGGCGATATATTTCACGAGCGCGGCGGCGGCGAGCGCGGCGGCACCCCTGATCGGGCTGTCGCCGAGCGCGGATATGTCGCCGTCGAACAGGTCGTCGCGCGGGTCGGCGGTGCAACCGAGCACGTCGGCGATGTACCGCGCGAGGGTCTTGTCCGTCGCGGCGGCACCGCCGAGCAGTGTCTCACGCGGCGGCGCGGCGGCGAGTTCGTTCCGCAGACGCGCGGGTGCGTTCGCGGGATAGCTGAACGCCGTCGCCTCGCCCGTTGAGATGTCCGCACGGGCGAGGGCGAGTTCATCGTCGGATATATAGATCGCGGCGAGATAGTTCGGTTTGCCGTCGTCGAGCATACTCGGCTCGGTCAGCGTACCCGCTGTCACGACGCGGATAATGTCGCGCTCGACGAGACCTTTCGCAGCCGAGGGATCTTCGAGCTGCTCACAAATCGCGATTTTGTAGCCTTTTGCGACGAGACGCGCGATGTACGCCTCGGACGAGTGGTGCGGCACACCGCACATCGGCACGCGCTCGTCGGGGTTCTCCACCGTGCGGTCACGCGTCGTGAGCGTGAGGTCGAGTTCCCGCGAGACGAGTACCGCGTCGTCGCCGAACATCTCGTAGAAGTCGCCGAGACGGAAAAACAGCAGACAATCGGGGTGTTTGTCCTTCATCGCGGTATATTGGCGCATCATTGGCGTATCGAGCGGCATTTTTTCATTTTCCCCTTGACGTTTTGCGAAAATTATATCATAATAGGAGTGGAAATGCAAAGGAATCAGGAAAAATCGAAAAAAGTCGTGAAATTTATTTGTGAATATTTTGTTAGGTGCCTTGACAAGCGCGTGCGCATATGCTATACTGTCATTAGTAAGGCACCTACGATTCGATGTGCCGAATAACTATAAAGAAAATGAGGAGAATTTTCACAATGACTACACGACTTTCATACATCAACGACATTGACACGACATACGCCGAACCGACCGCCGCGACATGCGACAAATGTGAACTGCACTGCGACATCGACAGCCGCGAGTGCTTAACCCCTACGCGCGACGACATGCACGACGCAATGTATCTCATGCTCTTCCCGTTTGATCTGGTGAACGACGACCAACTGCGTATGCTGCTCGAACCGTACTACAACCGCCTGACAGCGGTAAATTAAAGGAGACTGCCATGCCCCCATTCCCGAACAAATGCCCATTTTGCGAACTGCACTGCTCATTTGACGATCTGCGCTGTCCGCGCGGACGCTTCTTCCTCGACCCGAGCGACGATGAGCGCGACACACCGCCGAGCGCGTGGCCCGAGGTCAACGCGGACGACGCGAAGCTCTTGGAACTCCTGCGCCGCAGTGCGTACGGGTATCGCCCGCGTCACGACTGGAACCGCAAGCTGTCGCAACGCCGAGTGCTGAAAATTCTCGAACGCTGGGGCGACATGACGCAGCGCGAACTGATCAATATCCTCGGTATCCGCTCCGCGTCGCTGTCGGAGCTGCTGTCGAAGATTGAGGGCGACGGATTCATCGAGCGCAGCCCGAATGAACACGACAAGCGCAGTGTGAGCATCCACCTGACGGAATCGGGGCGCACCGCCGCCGAGGAGATCACGCCGCCCGACACCGCGTTCCGCGCGCTGACGGACGACGAAAAAGCGTCGCTAACCACGCTGCTCGAAAAGCTGCTCGCGGACTGGGACGCCGAGGCAAACGCGGGTCCACCGCCGCAGTCTCCCCCGCCATCGGGATTCGGCATGCCCCCGTTCTTCCCCACGTTCAGGTGAGACGGAGCTGCGCAGTTGACAATTGACAGTTGACAGTTGACAATTAGGACGA
>JAISJJ010000104.1 GCA_031261585.1 Oscillospiraceae bacterium | reverse complement strand
GATAATGCGCGTGAGGTCGTGCGTGCGATAGCGAATCAGCGGCGCGCCCTCCTTACGGAGCGTCGTGATGACAAGCTCACCGAATTCGCCGTCGGGCAGGTTTTTGCCCGTTTTCGGGTCGATAATCTCAAAGTACATATAGTCGTCCCAGCAGTGCATTCCGCACTCATATTCGCACGACATTCCGATACCCGGTCCGTAAATCTCCGTCAGTCCGTAGATGTCGTAGAGCTTTACACCCAGCTCGTTCGCTATGCGTTTACGCATCTTGTCGCCCCAACGCTCGGAGCCGATTACTCCCTTGGTGAGGTGGATTTTGTCCTTAATCCCGCGCTTTTCAATCTCCTCCGCGAGCAGGAGCGCGAAAGAGGACGTCGCGGTCAGCACCGTGGACTTGAGGTCCATCATCATTTTCAGCTGTTTTTCCGTGTTGCCCGGTCCCATCGGAATGACCATCGCGCCGAGAAGCTCCGCGCCGAGCTGAAAGCCTATTCCCGCCGTCCACAGCCCGTAGCCCGGGGTGACGTGAATGCGGTCAAGGTTCGTAATCCCCGCCATTTCGTAGCACCGCTTGAACATCACCGCCCAGTCGTCCACGTCCTGCTGCGTGTACGGAATGATTATCGGCGTGCCGGTCGTGCCAGACGAGGAGTGAATACGCACGATTTCCTCCTCCGGAACGGCCGCAATCCCGAGCGGATACGCGTCGCGCAGCTCCTCCTTGGAGGTAAACGGCAACGCCTCAAAGTCCGCCTGCGGGTCTGCCGTGCCGAGGTTCGCGCCATTCAGTTTGGCCTTATAAAAGCCGCCGTCGAGGCTGTTGAGGCGCGTCAAGAGGTCGCGTAGTGTGTCTGTCTGTGTCTTGTTGAGCTGCATTAAAAATTCCCCCGTTATTTCTGTGTAGGGGCGCGCATTGCGCGTCCGCGGACGGCCAATGGCCGCCCCTACAATATTTTGTTTTGTATTGCGTTGACCATCTCGACGTTCAAATTGCGATAACTGCCGTCGCGGCGGAAAACCTCTTCCGCGTCCACTATTATTAGGTTGATGTCCAGACCTTTCAGATACGTCAGCATCGCTTCGGGGTCGTAGTCGCCGCCTGTCGTCGGCGCGATACCGCGCGTGGACACGGCGACGGTGCCGCCATGCTTCAAGTAGGCGATATTCCGCACGGTCTCGGCGGGTTCTAACCCAATTATAACGTCCGCGCCGCCGATTGGGATGAGCGGGGAGTGGCAGTCATCGCCGATTCGGACGTGCGACACGACGGAGCCGCCGCGCTGTGCCATGCCGATTGTCTCGGCGGTATGAACCGTCTCACCGCGCTCCAACGCCTGCCGCGCCAGTATTTTCGACGCGTAGACGACACCTTGACCGCCGATACCGCAGATTAAAATATTCATCTCGTCACCTCAATCGCGTCAAACGGACAGACCTGTCCGCACAGATTACAGCCCGTGCAAAGGCTCGCGTCAATCTCCGCTTTCTCTCCGATTTTCAGCGCGGGGCAGCCGATCTCGCGGCGGCACAGCCCGCAACCCGTGCATTTTTCGGCGTTGACCGTCGCCCGATTCTTGGGTTTTTCCACGTTCACACACGGGTACTCGAACACGACGGCGCGCACACCGCTCTCGGCGGCGGCGGCTTTCACGGCGGCAATCGCCGCGTCTAAGTCGAGCGGATTCACAACGCGCGGCTCGACACCGACGGCGCGCAGGATCGCGGGGATATTCAGCGCGGCGGTCGGCTCGTCCATCAGCGTCTTGCCGATCCCCGGGTTCGTCTGACCGCCTGTCATCGCGGTGATGCGGTTGTCGAGGACGATGAGCACCATGTCGTTTTTGTTGAAAACGGCGTTGATCACGCCCGTGACCCCGCTCGCGAAAAACGTGCTGTCGCCGACGAACGCGAACGCCGTCGTGTCGGGTTCCGCGCGCGCGATACCCTGCGCGATTGTGATACCCGCGCCCATGCAGAGACAGGTGTCCACCATGTCCAGCGGCGCGGCGTTGCCGAGCGTGTAACAGCCGATATCGCCGCAGAAAACCGCCTTTTTGCCGCTCATCGCCTTTTTTACGGCGTAGAACGATGCGCGGTGCGGACACCCCGCGCACAGCACGGGCGGTCGCACGGGCAGCGGCGGCAATTCGGGGGCTTGCGGCGATTCGTACGGCAACCCCAGATACGCCGCGATCTTTACGGTGAGCATCTCGACGGTGTACTCGCCCGACGCGGGCAGGTTTTCCGTGATCTCTTTACCGTATATGTCGAGCGTGCGCCCCGACGCGCCCGCGAGATACAGCAGTTCGCGCTCAATCACGGGGTCGAGTTCCTCGACGACGAAAACGCGCTCCACAGAGTCGATGAAATCAAGCGCGAGCGTCTGCGGGAACGGGAACGGCGTCGCGATTTTCAGCACCCGCACCCACTCCGCGTCGAGTCGCTTCAACGCCTCTCGCACATACGCGTAGCACACGCCGCCCGTCGCGATACCGAAGTTTTCGCTCCTGCCCTCGATCGCGTTGAACGTGTAGTCCGAAAACCGCTCGGACAGCGCGCGGTTGCGTTTTTCAATCTCCGCGTGAGCCTTGACGGACAGGCGCGGGAATATGACCCATTTCGGGTCTTTGATAAAGCCCTCAGGCGTTATGGTTTTCCACACATCGGTCACATCAATCGGCGCGGTCGCGTGACACAGCCGCGTCGTCGGGCGGAACAGCACAGGCGTGTGCAGTTCCTCGGACAGCTCGAACGCGTCCTGAATCATGATATACGCCTCCTCGGGCGAACTCGGGTCAAAACACGGCAGTTTGGAGTACTTCGCGAACGTGCGCGTGTCCTGCTCCGTCTGTGACGAGATAGGTCCCGGGTCGTCGGCGACGAGGACGACCATGCCGCCCTTGACCCCGATATACGCGAGCGACATCAGCGGGTCGGACGCGACGTTCAACCCGACCTGTTTCATCGTGACCAGCGTCCGCGCTCCCGTGTAGCTCGCGCCCGCCGCGACTTCAAGCGCGGCTTTTTCGTTGACGCTCCACTCGATTGTGTATGCGCTCGCGGAGCGAAGCCCCGTTTCTTGTTGGTGTTGCTCGATTTTCTTTATCTCTTTTGCGATGGTTTCGAGAACCTCGGTACTCGGTGTTCCCGGGTAGCCCGTCGCGACAGAGACGCCCGCCGCGAGCGCGCCGAGTGCGATAGCCTCGTTGCCCATCAATAATCTAATCGGCATACAACGCCCGTATGATACAGCTGCAACGTATCATACATGTCCTTTCAATAAAATAGTAGTATACCATAAGCGCAAACAGTATATCATAAACCTCGCCAAAGCACAACAATATTTTGCGGTGAAAGTGCGGCAACGCGCGGCGAGTTTCTTCAACCAATCGGACCTTTTTCCAAGGTGTTCTCCGCTGCAAAAAAATATTTGACTTTGCGCGAAATGTTGATATAATGGTGCCAATACCATCGCCATTTACCTTGGTAAAAAACACTACTGAAAGGAGGGATTACCCTGAAAATCAAAACTCAAAAATTGTCGAGAGTTGTCGCAATCGCACTGACACTGGCAATGCTGTTCTCGATACAGGTATTCCCGACAATCGCAGCCGATGTTGAAACACCGCCAACGGACGCGGGTACGCACTATCTGCTCACAGGGAATACATACGGCACATATAAACCACCGATTGACGACGGATCGGGCGCGTTACTCGACAGCCCGAAAAAGATCGGTACGAGCTTCTTTGTCGGAGACGCCGTCGCTGCGGTGTACAGTGCTACGCCGTCGTGGAACGCGAACTACCCTTATGTGGGCATAACGAATACTTTCGGCGGATATACATCGAGCTACGCGCTGGAAGTGGATCCCGATATCGGTTTATTTGAAGGGCAGATACAATCGGAGAACCTGACCACGGACAATAGGTACACGATTCCCATACGCTATAACAGTATCCGAAATGACTTGCTGATGTCGGGTGTCGGACTGGGGCAGGTCGAGCCACTGTACGACCAGAACACGGCGGGCGGATACGTCGCGGCGGGTGAACCCGCAAGCTCAGAGCACGGGTATAACGCGGGGGCGACACCTCCGCCCAAAAACAACCCCGCGAACCCCGATCAACCCTACGGCTTCTACGGCGACGCAAACATACTGCCGCTGCCGCAACTCTGGCTGGATTCGGCGACATCGGCAATGAAATCATCCGCGGCTAACAGACGGGACTACTTAGACGTAAAAATGGCGGCACACGCGAGCGACGACGTTATCGCGTGGAACGGCACCGCGGTTACGGGTGCCGTGCCGTGGAAATTGTTCGGGTTTACTGCGAGCTCGCTTGTGTCGGGTGCGTCAGCGAGTAATATGACCGCAGGCGGGGCTAATCTCAACCTGTTGGACGGTCTCTACCTGTTTAATAACGCAACCTCACATCCGATACCGACATCAAGCGTCAGCGTGTTTAGTTTTAATGCCAAGAGTATGTTGCCGAAACACTCGACAACAAACGGAAGATCGTTGAACGATGCCGTTATCGGCGAAAACGTTATGGTATTGGGTATCCTGCCCGTATTCGTACCCGGGTTCAACCAGCTTATGCAAAAATGTTTCAGCAATCTGCCGTTTACCGCTCAAATGGGCGCGCAAATCCAGTTCAAGTACTTCAACCGCGCGGGAGCGGAGATCAGCAATCCGACAGGGACGGCAGCAACGGCGATTGACACAAGCAAATACACGATGAACGCCGCCGACCGCGCAGCGGACGCCGTAAAGTCGATAGATGTCGCGGCGGACATTTTCGACGGTTCGGAATCCACGCCCTATGACGAGAGCAAAACCCAAATCGGCGGGCAGGTGCATTTGACGTTCGAGGTGACGCGCCCGTATCTCAAATTCTCGGACGCTGATTCGGGTACTGCCTCAAATCCGATTACGTGGAATCCGGGAACCAATGTTCAAGCACTCGCGGGTCTTGCGACCAATGACGCTTTGACCAACGGTGTCGTAGCTGTAATCGACCTCGGTGTCAGAAGAGCCGCGGGTGCCGATGGTACAGCACAGAAAATCGATGTCGTGAGCGACAACTTGATTATCTACGCGCGCGAAAAGACGGCGACACCGACGGCGTGGGCTTCCGCCGCTCAGTACCATGCAAACTCCGCCGCCGATCTCGCGGCTCTCGACGCTTGGGTGGCGGCGTTATCCTCGAACGCGGAGTTTGAGTTGCTGTACACCTATTACGCCAACGACGGTGAGACAGCGTATTACAACGACGGCAACACAGGCAAGATCACGCCGACAATCACTTCGGGCTTGCCGACTGCAATCGCTGACGCCGCAGGCGCGTATGCTATCCCGTGGCTGAGGACGTTCGTTCGCGGCTCTCAGGTGTATACGCTGACGTATCACCCCAACAATCCGTCCGACGCGATGACAGCGAGCGTTATACCCGCTCCCAACCCGATATACGACATAGCGAACAACGGCAGCGCAACGCTCAACAAGCCGTCTAAGGCTCCCGCAAGAGTAGGCGGAACATACGTATTCAAAGGTTGGTCGCTGACGGCAAATCCGCAGCTCGATGCGGCTGTTGACTACATTGGTTCCGAAACGATAACTGAAATCACCGCAAACATCGATCTGTACGCGGTCTGGGTATGGGTGGAGTCTCCTGACATTCCAGAGCCGCCCGCGGTATTCACGGACGACCACTACGCGTACATAATCGGTTATCCGATAGATTACAGGACGGGTGAAAAGACAGCCGACAAGTCGTTGTGGCCTGTAAAACCGCAGGGGACGATAACTCGCGCGGAGGTTACGACCGTGTACTTCCGCCTGCTGACAGACGCAACCCGCAGTGCGAATTGGCGTGAAACGAATGATTTCAGCGATGTTCAGTCCGACGATTGGTTCAATCACGCGGTTTCGACGATGAGCGCGATGGGCATCGTAAACGGCTATCCCGACGGCACGTTCAAACCGAACGCTCCGATTGAGCGCGGCGAGGTCGCGGCGATAGCTGCGCGGTTCGCGCGGCAGATGGGGACGGTCGTGACAAACCGCACGTCGTTTACGGATACGCTCGGGCATTGGGCGGCAAGCGATATAGATTATGCGGCGTCCGTCGGTTGGTTAAACGGCTATCCCGACGGCACGTTCAAGCCGAACGGCAACCTGACACGCGCGGAGTTCATGGCACTGGTGAACCGTATGTTGGAGCGCGCTCCCGAGGTTGCCCACGACGATTTGGGCGCATGGATGGAAGTGTGGCCTGACAACGCGGATCCAAGGGCGTGGTACTACCTCGACGTTCAGGAGGCGACGAACAGTCATACATATCACCGAAAGCAAAAGCAAGTGCCGAATCTGAACTTCAACTACGAGAAGTGGGACAGCGACCTGCCCGAGCGAGACTGGGCGGAGTTGGAAAACTGACAACGAGTCGTTAATTGTACAGCGCATCATTAATTGTACAGCGAAACGCACCGACAACTGTTGCAACAGTTGTCGGTGCGTCGTATTGTTTATGCAGTGTAATTGACAGTTTGTGCGTGCCATACCCCATCATCACACATAGTCATGCATCACCGCCAAGGCGCATATAGTTTCGATGGAGAAACCGCAATATATGCCGAGGTGATGTATTTGAAAACGAACATTGAGCAACGAGCCGCCGACCTTGCGGTATACATCATAGAGACGTTCAAACTCGAC
>JAISJJ010000010.1 GCA_031261585.1 Oscillospiraceae bacterium | reverse complement strand
AAAATTGGCGGCGTTGTTGATCATTGCGCTGTTTGCGGGCAATATTCCGATGTCGGCTTCAGCGTCGGTGCTTCCGCCGAACGCCGTGGAACTCGTGCGCGGCGACGACTCCGCGATATACCCCAACATTGACGAGGCACTCGACGCGGCGCAGGACGGCGACACGATCAATTTGACGGAAAACGGCGCGTACGAGACCGATCACACAATCCTGATCACAAAGGGTCTGACGTTCAACGGCAACGGCGCGACAATAACCGCGATATCGGGTTTCAACGCGTCGTCGCACGGCGGGTATTTCTACCTGATCACCATTTCCAACGACAACGGCGGCGACGGTTCGGGTACCGTCATCAGCAACCTGACCGTCGACACGGCGGATACCGCGCACAACAACGGCAGTAAGCTCGGCGGCATCAATATTGCGCACGTGACGGATATTGTGCTGACAGACACCACCATTACGGCGAACCGCGCGCCGCTGAACGTCAACGGGTCGGTCGTCACGGTGGATAACGTCACAACCGACAAGTACGCGTCGGCGTGGTACAGCGTCGGCGCGGACAACGGTGCCGAGATTACGATCGCGGGAGAGGGTCTGTTCGGCGACGAGATAGTGATGGACAGCGGTGACACCGAGGGCGGCGGTATCAACACGATCACCGATTCCGCGCACAAGTGGACGCTGGTCAGCGACACCGATACCACGGATATCCGCGTGAAACTCGACTTCACGGTTGACAGCAACACGCCCTCCAACCAATTGGTCGCCCCCGGCGGGACGGCGACGGTGACGCTGAACCCGACGATAGCGTTCACCCCCAATGAGTACCACACCGCGGAGATAATTCTCGACAACCTCGTGCTCCGCGACACTGTGGACGGCGTGCCGACGGACACGGACACTGACGGCGCAAGCGGTTGGGGCGAGACGATCGATCTGAGCGGTTTGCTTCCCGGTCCGCACACGGTCGTGTTCTCTCTGCGCAAAGACGATGTTCAGGTCGCGCAGAAAACCGTGTCGTTCATCGTTGTCGAGGAGACAATCGACTCGCAGGATAAGCCGTGGCCTGTTTTTGAGGACGTCGGCGAAAACGATTGGTTCTACAACGACGTATATTATGTGTATCAAAACGATCTGATGCTGGGCATCTCCGACACCCTGTTCGGCTCGGACACGACACTCACGCGCGCCATGGTCGTGACGGCGCTCGGTCGGTTGTACGGCGTTGACACTGATGATTACCTCGGTGCTGAGTCCGCGTTTCATGACGTCGCCGCAGAGCAGTACTACGCGCCGTACGTCACATGGGCTGCTGAGAACGGTATCGCGCTCGGCTACGGCGGCGGCGAGTTCAAGCCCAATCAGTATGTGAAGCGGCAGGAGATGGTCGCGTTCATCATGCGCTTCGTCGACCTCCTCGGCGCGGAACTGCCCGCGCAGGTCGCGTATTACCCGTTTACCGACACGGCTGAGATACACGCATACGCGTTGCCCTACGTCGAGTCGGCTTACGTCGCGGGTCTGGTGAACGGACGACCCGATGGCAGATTCGCGCCGCTTGACGGCACACTGCGCGTAGAACTCGCGGCGGTTATCCACCGTCTCGACCTCGCGCTCAGCTAAAAACAACGAAACAAACGCCCTCTGCCGTTTGGCGGAGGGCGTTCGTCTGTGAAATTGATTTCACCCGCCCGTGTTGCGCAACTTTCGGTTGAATTTCTCTCGCGCAATGCGTTATTGCTTTCTCTGTGCCGCCGTGATATCATGTAATCGCAATTGCAAACAGCGCGCAAACTAAAAAAGGAGAATTATCATGAATATCACCATTTCCGAGAACATCAAACGTCTGCGCCGCGCCCGCGACGTGACGCAGGAGAGTTTCGCCGCCGCACTCGGTGTCACGCCGCAGTCGGTGTCGAAGTGGGAATTGGGGCTGTGCTATCCCGACATTGAGCTGATACCGCTGATCGCGAACTACTTCGGCATCAGCACCGACGACCTGTTCGGCATGGACGCAATACGTGACGAGGCGCGCATCGATGAGTTTTTCGCGGCGTGGCAGTCTCTGTCACCCGACGAATTGCTCACGCGGCACCGCGAGTTGCGCCGCGAGTTTCCGAACCACGCGCTGCTCGCGCTGAACTACGCGAGCGTGCTGTACCAGCGGTGTTACACGCCCGAAAATTGCCGCGAGGCGATAACCGTGATCGAAAAGCTGCTCGAATACTGCCCCGCTTCGCTGCGCGGGGGCGCGCTTTTCATGCTGATTGAAATCTATGAAAAGCTCGGCGAACATGACAACACGCTCAAAATCCTGTCGGAACTGCCGCCGATGCACAGCAGTCGCGAGGTCACAACCGTGCGGCTGTTGAGCGGCAAGCTCGATACGGGATTGTCCGACGAGGAGGTCGCGGAACTGCGCATGCACTTCGGACCGTTCGCGCTGCAACTGTTCCACATGTTCCAGCTTCTGCTGTCCGAAAAGCAGCGGCGCGGGCAGGGTGCGGACGAGGAATACCTGCGCATACTCACGCTGCTCGAACAGTTGTACCCGTATCTCGATTCGCCGTTCGGCACAGTCGGTTACGGTTCGCTGATGAGCCGCGTCGAACCCGCGCTGAATTACGCGGCGTACTACGCCGAGAGCGACCCTGAGCGCGCGGTGGATTACATTGAGAAAGCCGTTGACCTGACGCTGAACGGCGACACCAACATCACATATCCGCTGCTCGAATACACGGGCGACGGCGATCAGGACGTGATCGTACACGATGTGTCGGCGGCAAATTATGTCGCGGATCAAATCGCGAAGATGTCGAAGTCGAATCCTCAGCGCGTGAGCACCGCCGCCGACACCTACGCGGCGGTGAACGGCGCATCGCTCGACACGATACGCGAGAACCCGAGATTCGTCGCGGCGGTTGCAAAATTGAAATAGCCGCGAAAACAACGAAAAGCCCGCATAATGCGGGCTTTTCGTTTACCTGTCAACGCTTGAAAGTTACTGCTCCACGTGCGAAACCGTGGACTTTTGCCCGCACTTTGTACATTCGCGCTCCTCGACGATGAGATCCGACGAGTTCCCCGGTCCGTACGGGATCGCCTCGGAAAAAGAGCGTATCACGACAAACGTATGCTCCTTGTCCCGCGTCTCCCCGCACCGCGTACACACGCAACCGTCCCAAACATGCTCATTATTTTCGCATTTCACCGTAATTTACCGCCTTTCCAATAAACGCCATATTGTTATAGTGTTTTTTCTCTCCTAATGCATACCTGCATAGTACCCTTCACCTTTTGCACCGCATTTTGAGCATATTTCCCAGTGCATAGTAAGTGTGGCGGTTGAATCCGATCCGTATTGTATGATTTCGGATGTCTCTGTGAGGACCCATGTGTGCTCGTAATTCCGTGTCTCCCCGCACCGCGTACAAGTGCAGCCGTCCCAAATATGCTCATTGTTTTCGCATGTCACCGCAACTTACCGCCTTTCATCGCACTTTTATACGTATATTATATCGCAAAAAGCAAAATTGTCAACAACAAAAGAAAAGCCCTCTGCCGAACGGCAGAGGGCTTCATAGTACAATGCGAAGTATCGCACGCTGAAAACCGAACAACGACTCATGGTGCGGAGCAAAGCGCGTTGAGTTTGCTTGCAACATCCAAGACCAGCTATTCAGTTGACAGTGTACAGTGTACAGT